>JAISAA010000317.1 GCA_031266955.1 Oscillospiraceae bacterium
AAAAAGATTAAAAGTAAAATTATGATTGATATTTATAAAAAAAAGTATTATTATAAAAGTAAATCGCTTGCTCAAACCAAATTGTACAGCGTTTTCAATATTATTGCAAGGGGAACCTATATGAACGTATTGATAATCAACGCAGGAAGCTCATCACTGAAATACCAGCTCTTCGATATGAAAACCGAGGCGGTCGCCGCGAAAGGCCTGTGCGAGCGCATAGGCATCGACGGCCACCTGAAGCACACGCCGCTCTCAAACGGCAAGCCGGTCTTCGACGAGGACATCCAGCTCCCGACGCATTCCGAGGCGATATCCGCCGTGCTCGACAAGCTGACGGGAGATGAGTACGGCGTGCTGTCCAGCCTTTCCGAGATCGGCGCCGTCGGGCACCGCGTGCTGCACGGCGGGCAAAGCTTTTCCGAGAGCGTGCTGATAAACGGCGACGTCATATCCGCCATCGAGGAAAACATCCCGCTCGGGCCTCTGCACAACCCGGCGAACCTTATGGGAATAAACGCTTGCCGGTCCGTTATGCCCGGCGTTCCGCAGGTCGCGGTCTTCGACACCGCGTTCCATCAGACGATGCCGGAAAAGGCCTATATCTACGCCATTCCCTATAACTATTATGAAAAGTATAACGTCAGGCGCTACGGCTTCCACGGCACGTCGCACAGGTACGTCTCGTCGGAGGCTATAAAAATGCTCGGCGGCGGCGCCGGTACGCGCGTCATCACGTGCCATCTCGGGAACGGCTCGTCTATCGCCGCCGTGAAGGACGGCAGATGTATCGACACCTCAATGGGTATGACGCCGCTTGAGGGGCTGCCGATGGGCACGCGCAGCGGGAGCATAGACCCGGCGATCATCGAATTCGTCGCCAACCACGAAAAACTCACGCGCGAGGAAATCTTCGACGTGCTCAATAAAAAATCCGGCGTGCTCGGCATCTCCGGCGTGTCGAGCGATTTCCGGGATATAGAGAAAGCGGCGGCGGACGCGGGCGACGCTCTCGCGCGCCGCGCTCAGCTCGCGCTTGACGTTTTCCGCTATCAGGTCGCCAAGTACATAGGCTCTTACGTCGTGACGCTCGGCGGCGTTGACGCTATCGTCTTTACAGCCGGGCTGGGCGAGAATTCCGTCGAGCTCCGCGAAGCCGTGACGTCTCAGCTCGGCGGTTTCGGCGTCACAATAGATCACGAAAAAAACAAGCTTCGCGGAAAGCTCGCCGATATAACCGGCGCGGGAAGCTCCGCCCGGGTGTTCGTGATACCGACGAATGAAGAGCTTGTCATCGCGCGCGATACAAAAGCTATCGTGGAAGCGTAAATCATAAAACTATAGGAGGTAATCCTGATGGGCATAATTTCAGAGGTGAAATGCGGAAGATGCGACAGGCGCTATTCCGCCATGCGCGCGCGGTGCCCGTACTGCGGCGCGCGGCGCGGAGGCCGGGGCAAATTCTCAGGCGACTCCGACAACTCTAAGGTTCATTTGACAATCGGCATACTGATACTCGTCGCGCTGATCGCCGCCGTCACCGTCCTGCTGCTTACAAGCAACGCGGGTACGGACACGGGAACTGACGCCGAGAGCCCCACCCCGACCAACGGCGACTCGACGCTAAACATCCCCAACAGCAACACGAACAACTCTATCGACGACCCGGATTACACGCCTCCGCCCGAAAGCCCGACTCCGCCGGAGGACACGCCGGCGCCCACTCTCGAATCTGTGACGATCACCTACAACGGGCGCAAGACGGAGGACTTCACAGAGCCGGTCGGCAAAACCTTGACGTTAGCGGCAAAACTCGTTCCCGAGGGGCTTGACCTCACACCTGTGTGGGAAAGCAGCAATCCGGAGGCTTTCGACGTCGTGCCGACGGATACGACGGGGCTCACGGTGAAGGTCACTATGATTTCGCCGACGACCGGAGAACAGAAGCTGAAAGTAACGGTCGGAGATAAGACCGCGGAGTGTATAGTGCGCGTCAGGTAAACGCGCGGGACTGAAAGGAGCTTGCTGATGAATACACCCTCAAATCAGCTTGTGCTTGTCCTTGATTTCGGAGGGCAGTATAAGGAATTGATAGCGCGCCGCGTGCGCGAATGCCGTGTCGCCTCGGAGTTAAAACCGGGGCGCACGCCTCTTGATGAGATAAAAAAGCTCGCGCCTATCGGGATAATATTGACCGGCGGGCCCGACAGCGTATATAAAGAAGGCGCGCCACTGGCTGACCTGGCGCTGTTTGAGCTCGGCATCCCGATTTTGGGCATATGCTACGGGATGCACCTGATGGCGCACACGCTCGGCGGGCAGGTATCGCCGTGTCCCGTAAGCGAATACGGGAGGATCACCACGGAAATAGACGAATCCTCTCCGATATTCGCGGGGCTTGACGGCTCCCAGATATGCCTTATGAGCCACACGGATCAGGTTTCGCGCCTGCCGGAGGGCTTCAAGGCGTCGGCACATACCGATAACTGCGCCATAGCCGCGATGGAAAACCGCGCCCGTCGGCTGTACGCGACGCAATTTCACCCCGAGGTCGAGAATACGCCGAACGGCACGGATATTATACGAAACTTTCTCTACAACGTCTGCGGCGCCGCGGGCGACTATGACATAGGCGGATACAGGGCGCGTATGCTGAGCGAGATACGCGAGCGCGTCGGGGATCGGCGCGTTCTGCTCGGGCTGTCCGGCGGAGTGGATTCGTCCGTGTGCGCCGCGCTTTTGGCGGAAGCCGTCCCGGGGCGGCTCCACTGCATATTCGTAGACCACGGCCTGATGCGGCAAAACGAGGGCGACGAGGTTGAGGCGGCGTTCCGCGGACGCGAGCTGCATTTTATCCGCGTTGACGCCGAAGAGCGTTTTTTGAAAAAGCTGAAAGGCGTGCGCGATCCGGAGCGCAAGCGGAAAATAATCGGCGAGGAATTTGTCCGCGTTTTTGAAGACGAGGCGAAAAAGCTCGGCGACGTCGATTTCCTCGCTCAGGGGACGATCTATCCCGACGTAGTCGAATCCGGCGCGAACGGCTCGGCCGTTATCAAGAGCCATCACAACGTCGGCGGTCTGCCCGATGACATCGCGTTCCGAGGAATTATCGAGCCGCTGCGCGGGCTGTTCAAGGACGAGGTGCGAGAGCTCGGGCGCGAGCTCGGTCTCCCGCGCGCCCTGACGGAGCGCCAGCCGTTCCCCGGCCCCGGTCTCGCCGTGCGGATAATCGGCGCCGTGACAAAGAAAAAGCTTGAAACTCTGCGCGCCGCCGACGCCGTCTTCCGCGAGGAGATTTCGCGTCTGCGCGTCAAGCCCGATATGTATTTCGCCGTGCTGACAGATACGCGTTCCGTCGGCGTGATGGGCGATTTCAGGACTTACGGATATACCGTCGCGCTGCGCGCCGTCAAAACCACGGATTTTATGACCTGCGAATACGTCCCGCTGCCGCACAAACTTCTCGGGCGCGTATCCGGCAGGATAATAAACGAAGCCGCGGGCGTGTCGCGCGTGGTGTACGACGTGACGGGAAAGCCGCCGGCTACTATTGAGTGGGAGTGACCTTTTCCATTCCACGGCATTTCATAATTTGCCATAAATTGTTGCAACGCAACGTATTCTGATCTGATGTCTTAACATATCTTTCCGTGATGTGTCCAAAATAAACGGCGCTTTTCAAAACTTTTTGGACACAATTTTGGACACAAAATAGCGCGTAAAAATGCCCCTGTCGGTTATCCGGCAAGGGCATTTATATTGTCCGTCAACTAATTGCCAACAGCGAGGCGCAGGGGTGCGGGGCTTTGGACGATGCCCGCGAATGAAGCTCCGACAATATCCATAGCGGCGGCGCGGCGTTCGGCGAAGCTGTGGGCGTAGTGCCGGCTTATAATCTCTATCGTGTCCCCTGCGAGGGCAGCGACATTCACGACGTCAATACCATTTGAGATTAGCAGGGATACAAAGCTATGGCGCATTGAATGAGCGTGCAGACCGTGCGGAAGCTCTTTACGCGCCCCCAGAATGCGCTTGACTTTCGGGGCGGTTTTTTCTCATACATAAGCTTAATAAATTCCGGCTTTGCGGCATACACCGCTTTACCGCCCCCGCCGCCTCTTTCGAGTAATTCTGCGAGTAACTTTGTAATCATAGGCGATGTAAGCTCACGAAGCTTATAATTACCGAGGCGCGGAATAAGATAATGCGCAAAGATGAAATTGTCCGCGAGCTGTGTACTCTCCCGCAGTTCGAGCTTGCGGATGCCTGTAAACCATTCGACCGCTTGCGCGAATGTGGACTTATCGTTGATGTCGCCGCTTTTGAGCTGCCCCCGCTCGATACGCTCTTTGAAAGCGTCAACCGCCTTTTGCAATTCGCTCTGGAGCTTTTTCTTGCTTGTTTCGGTCGCCCGATAATCTTCACTATACCGCTTGCCGCTTACCATAACACGCAGTTGATAAAGACCGGGGCGATCCGCTCTTTCCGCTGCTCCGACAGGTAATCCGGTTTTAGTTTGCTTTGTCATTGTATAGCCCTTTCTCGACCGGTCTGCTGTTTTCATAGAGCGTGTGAGGGCAGAAGTCTTGACCCGTCGCCCATTCAATTTCACCGTCCGTTACGGACACACTCCTAAATAGCCGCGCGTCGGCAAGCTGTTTATAATACTTGTGGCTCAGATTCGGCTTGAAGTCATAAACACGCCGTTCGCCGCCATCGTAGGCGAGTTCGAGGCGATAGTTGTCAAGTGGCGTAACCGCCGTTAATGTAGGATAGGTTTTCATTTATTCCAGCCCCTTTATTTTGAAGTACTCTTCGTCGGTCTGCATTATCTCCCACAGCGCCGCCAACTCCTCACGGTGAATATCAGCCCATACAGTGACGTAATTTGCCTTTTTCGGCGGGAACTCCCCGGCAAGTATATTCCCGTCCAAGTTGAATGACGCCTCGTATTCCGCGTATTTGGCGTGAAAGTGCGGCGTGTGGTGCTGTTCGGTGTCGTTGAAGTACATCCTTATTATGATACCGTAAAATGATGAAATGATTGGCATTTGCGTTTTACCTCCCTGTTAATTTATCGCGTAGCTCTGCGTTCTTAAAACCCAATCAATATTGTACCTCCCGATTTTGACCTAAACTCAGCCTTTGCCGCGTCGATTTCTTCCTGCGGTGGATGTGACCTCATTTCAGCAAGAGTTTCGTTCAGCAAATTGAGTGGTATAGCTTTCATCATATCGGGTGTTACAGCCAAATATCGACCAGACGTAATGGAATCTCCTCCTCCTGCGGCGGGCGGTTTAGTGGACGATCTCTTAAACGTGCCTATTGCAACTTTGACAGTTTTCATGCCATTCTCAAAGCGATATTCACCGGCAGCCAGATATTGAGCTATAAATTCCAGTGCTTTTTGTCCGCGTGCGTCAGTCAAAAGGTTTTCAAGCGCATACAGGGCGACAGGCGACGGGGCGTTTTTTACGTGCTCATCACCGTACATTATGGCGCGCACAGCGCTTTCCTCTGCGTGAAAATCCGTTGCTCCGAATTGTTCGAGCGTTTTCAGCGCCATTTCAGATAATCCGAAGCGACTTACCGCTTCTTGCATAAAGTCGTCCGGCGCGGCGGCGTGTTCACGCCCAAGCAGATAATCTGTTGACACGTCAAGCACTCTCGCAATTTCAAGGAGCTCTGTGCTCTTGAAGTCGCGAAAACCGCCCTCCAGTTTAGTTAATGTGTTACGGGCGATGTTCAGTCTGTCCGCAAGTACCTCTTGTGTCCAGCCCTTGATCTCGCGTAATGCCTTTATGCGTTTCCCGATTGCCGCTAAGTCTGAAATTTTTGGTTGGAACATTTCGGTTACCTCCTATTATTGGCGCAATTAAAATGGAATATTCATTAGAATATATTCTTTATCTATTGCCAAACAGAAAAGCGTCTGATATACTGTGCCTCAGGAATGCAAAGCGGAATATATTCTGCTTTGCATTCTATCACGGATAATCAAATTGTCAAGGGGGTAAATGAAAAATGGATGAAAAAATTTTAGCGGAGAAAGCCGCAGAGAAGCGCCGAGAGTATAAACGGGTGTGGAACGCTCGAAACCGCGACAAGTGCCGCAATGCTCGCTACTTATGGAGCAAGATAAGAGGCATACAGTCAATTAGCAAGTATGATTTGACACGAAAGACCCACAGTAAACAGGGCTTTAACCTTGACGATAGCATAACGGCGCTTATTGAGCGCGGGTATATTTGCGTGAAATATACGCAAACAGGCGGCAGACCCTCTCCGAGAGTTATTGTAAATCCCGAAACAGAAAACATAGTGCTAAAAGTGCGAAAACCCCCGGAAAGCACCCCTTTTAGCACTTTTCACACTACAAATGCAGTAATTCTAAATACGGCGGCGTCTGAATTCACCGATGTAACCGGCGTCGAAGATGAAAGTTTTCCATTCGCGGACGTTCCGGCGTCAGCGGACACGCAGCAAGACCGGTTAAGTCTTGAAGATGATTTTTAGGAGGCGGAGCGATGAACAGAGTATATAAGGACACATACGAGGATGTATATAAGCTTCACGCCAAGTTCGGACGCGTCCGTCCGGAGACCAGGGATCGTACATATTGGGAGTGCGTTATTGCGGAAGCTCGGGCATACAGTAAGGCGCACGGCGATAGGTTCACAACGGATTTACTTGTCGCGATGTTTGATGAGTTGGAATGTGAGTGCGGGGAGGTGGCAGCCAATGGTGAGCACTGACCGCCGTGCCTCTAAAAGCCGCGGCACATATGCCGCGCGCTGGCGCAACTACGCAGCGTTCAAACAGGAGTTGCAACGACGCGGGTTGTCCTCGCGTGAGTACACGCAAGAGATACGGCGCTACTGCAACGAGCACAGATTATAAAATTTTATAAACAAAGATATTAGAGGGGAATTAAAGCAATGAATGAGAGCAGATTGATTTATGAGATTATGCGCGAGCTTGGCAAGTATAGCGCGGTCTACCGCTGCAATTCGGGAAGCGCTGCACTCCCGAACGGTAAACGGTTCAACGGTATGCCGAAAGGCTTTGCCGACGTGATGTTTATCCGCGCCGATGGCAGGGCTTGTTTTGTTGAGGTCAAGACCGACAAGGGCAGACTTTCGGAGGCGCAAGCTCGATTTCTGGAGCGTATGCGAGGGCTTAACGCAAGGGCGGGCGTGGCGCGCTCGGTTGACGACGCGCTGCGGATATGCGAGATTGAGCCGTGACGGGGCGGCGTACTCATTGCCGCGCGACGAAATATAGTGAGAGCCTAAGCCCCCCTGCTCTCCAGAGCGTTAAGGCGCGGGATTATAACCGCGCGCCCTCGTCCTTTGACACCGCGCATACGCGCGCGAGGGATTTTGGAAACGTTTCAATGAATTATATTGACCGCGAATGAGCGGATTTCACAAATTCGTAATTGAGGTATGTTATACTATGGCAAAATTAAACCGTGAACATATAGCCGTCTGTGTCCTGACTTGTTCCACATATGCGGAAGCGGCGAAAGCGGCGGGGATATCAAATGCGACGCTATATAGGTTGCGTCAAACGCCTGAGTTTCAAGAAGTATTGAGGAAAGTAAAGAATCAGATGTATTCGGAGGCGTTCCAAAAGTCACAGGGTTACGCATTGGGCACGGTCGAGGCTCTAAAGCGAATTATGGACACCACCACCGCCACGGACAGCGCGAGGGTGAGCGCGGCGCGTACCCTATTAGAAATGAGCATAAACGCCGCCGAACAAGAATTGATACTTGACCGTATCAGCGAATTAGAAAAGAGGTTAGCCGATGAAGAAAGCGAGTAAGGCGATATTCAAACGCCTGGACGCACTGAATATAAGAGCCGTGGATGATATCCCCGATATAGCTTTTATTACCCACGAGGGCGAAGTATGGCGCGTTGATGAGCATTATTATTCCCCGCGCGGAAACAGGTACAAGCAATCTACAATTAACGCGCCGGATGAGTATGTGGCCGAAGCCCGCCATATATTCATTGACGATATTGACGAGTGGGAGTGAACGTGCTATACTCTAAGCGTCAGGAGATACGGCGAATAACAACCATAGGGAGGCGAAGCAAATGAAGGCTGTCAGCGGATATTTGGAACAAGGGCGGTTTTATCCCACCGAAGCGATAAATCACCCGGCAAGAATTCCGGCAGCACCGGTATTTGATGTTGTGCATACAAAGACAAAACGCCAATTAGAGGCGATACCCGAATTCGAGCGGGTTACGTTCCGCGAGAGGATTTCAGCCCTATGAAAAAGCTGAAAATCTATCTTGATACTTCTGTAATCAGTCATTTAGACGCGCCGGACACGCCGGAAAAAATGACCGACACGCTCAAGCTTTGGAAAGATATAGACACGGCGAAATACGACGTCTATATATCCGACTTGACTATTGCCGAACTTGACCGCTGCCCCGAGCCCAAACGGACTGAAATGTTGTCGGCGCTGCTCGATATTGAATACACTGAGATTGCGCAAGACGAGAGGTCAAAGCAGTTAAGCCGGTTATATTTTGAGGTCGGAGGACTGCCGCCCAAAAGCAAAGCAGACGCTGAGCACATCGCTATTGCGTCCGTGAATGACTGCGATATTATTCTTTCGTGGAACTTCAAGCATATAGTAAATTTACGCGCTATGACCGCCGTTGAAGATGTGAACATCAAGAAGCGGTATAAAAATATCCGCATTCTATCGCCCACAATGTTACTTGACGAGGAGGAATGAAAATGCATACGCAAAAAGCAAACGTCTATACGGTCGATGACATTCACAATATGCGTGTGAAAGTCGCTGAGGAGTACAGCCGTATGCCCCCCGCTGAAGCCGAACAGGATTTTAAGGCTCGTGTTGAAAGCGCAAAACGGACAATGGAAGCGTTACGCAAAGAAAAACGGCTTGCCTTGAATTAGCAAGCCGCAAATACCGAAGAATGGCGGCGGAGTTTACTTGCTCAAAAATCCGGGAAAACGCGGTTGGAAAACTTTTTTGGACACAATTTGGGACACATTTTTGATTGTGAAAGCAAAATACCATTGCGAATTCAAGGTTTATAAACCGCCGTTATCTATAAGGTATTACATACGTGAAAGGGTTCTGATATGTTCGTACCGCATCTGCATTTTTGCGGCGATTGCGAGGACGCGATAGCCCTTTATGAAAAGGCGTTCGACACAAAAGCGGACACGCTCATCCGCGACGGCGGCGGCGGTATCGTCCACGCTGAAATGCGCATACACGGTCAGCGCGTTATGCTGAACAACCGGTTT
>JAISAA010000044.1 GCA_031266955.1 Oscillospiraceae bacterium
GGCCGCCTCCCCCGTCCCCCCTTTGAGGGGGTTTCCAAAGGGGGATCTCCCACTTTGGCGGTTCTTTCCCCCATTTCTTTACGTAAAGAAATGGGGCGCCGCGCCGCGCAGGCGCAAAAAGCACAAGAAATAATGCCCGCAGTATGCGCGGACATCCGCAAAAACGTGCGTCCGCGCGTTAGCGCGCGGCGTAGACGTCATACGGCGGCGCGACGGTCGGAGCTGTCTCGGACGGCGGTTCGGGTGTATTTTCATTTGGGGTTTCGGCCGCGTCAGGCGGCGGCTCGGGCGTGGGCACTATGTCATACGGCGGCGCGACGGTTGGGGGCGCCGGAGTTCTGTCCGGCGTTTCGCGCGGGGGAGACGTGTGCTCTCCGACGGGCACGAGCTTGCCCATTACGACGTATCGCGCGCCCGTGAATTCATACGTGCAGGTGGAAAGCGTCAGGACGCGGTCCGACGGGCCGAGCTCGACGTAGCTCTTGAACGAGCTGCGCTCGAAAAGCGAATATATCCAGTCGGTATAATGCTCGTCGGACGCGAAACGGGTGCGCCACACCTCCGCCTCCGACGCGTCGGCGACGAAGCCGGCGAAAAGCTGTATTTCGTAATTGCCCGTCTCGGTGATCAGCCGCAGCGTCGGGTGGTTGTTGTAAAACGACTGGCTTTTGTACTGCGTCACGGTCCACAGCATACTGTGGTTGCGCATATTGTGGCCGTATATTATCGTGTTGCGGTCGGTAAAGCCGCGGGCGTTGCGCATATCGATGAACAGCGCGCCGGCCTTGCTTGCGCGTCCGTCGAACATCGTCGTCAGGTATTCGGTGTTGTCGCGGCTGTGTACTACGGGATAGTTTATGTTCGTGCCGACGCCGATGAGCCACGCCTCTATATCGGAGTTTATATCCCGCAGGCCGGCGAAATCGACGACGGGCCATATATCGGGCGCGTAGTCCTCGACGTAGCTCGGCTGCGGGTCGTCCGGCGGCTCGTCGGGCGGCGGGAGCTCGCCGTCCCCGGACGGGATCGGCGGGGGAGTCGGAGTGTTCGTCATAGCCTCGCCCGAATCGGGCGTGGTCACAAAATTTTGTTCGAGGTCGCCGTAATAGTCCGACGCTTTTTTGTATTCGAGCAGACCGGTGACGAGATTGTAGCCGGAGAAAATCAGCGCTCCCGTGCATATCAGCAGCGCGAGACGGCGGAAATAGCCGAGGCGCCGGCGCGGCGCGCGGCGATGTGACGCCCGGCGGGACTGAACTTCGTCAGTTGGCTCCGTGACTTCGTCGGTCGGCGCGGAGGCATCTTCGACCGGAGATGAGACTTCGTCGTTTGGCGTGTCGATTTTATTGATTTTTTCTTCGACCGTTACTGTTTTTTCTTTTTCGTCGTCCATTTACCGTCACCCTATATTTTCAATACGGGCTTACAGCCCGGTCGCCTTTGGCGACTTGCTTGTCACCAGAAAAAGCTCAGTCTATGCCCGCGAGACCGGGGAACAGCGACGAGTCCGTGTGCGGCAGGAAGCACGCCGCAACGAAAGAGTCCATATATCCCGACTGCGTGGACAGCTCCACATACGTTATGGATTTTGCCAGCTCGGAGAGCTTTTTTGACGCGTCCGCAGACATCAGTATCGCGTAAGCGCCGGAGAGCGAAGAGTTACCGATATACCGGAAGCGCTCCTCGGGAAGCTCCGGGAACATACCGATTCTTATCGCGTTTTTGATATTTATTCCGCTGCCTATCCCGCCCGCGACGAAAACGCGCGAAATATCCTCGGGAGAAAAGCCGAGCGGTTCCGTCAGCGTCATTATCGCGGAGAATATGGCGCCTTTTGTGCGGATGAAGTTGTCGATATCCGTTTCGTCGATATAGATCTCGCGCCCCGTCGCCGAGGTCTCCGCGGACGCGATGATATACCGGCCGCCGCCGTATTCCTCGTCGTAGACGACGCGCGGGCCCTCGCGCACAAACTTGCCCCGGCCGTTGATGATCTTCGTATGAAACAGCTCCGCGATAACGTCGATGATGCCGGAGCCGCACAGCCCGACGGGCGCCTCGCCGCCGATGACGGCGAGGCCGGGCTCCATCGTTTCGCCGTCGATCACGCAGCCGTCAATGGCGCCGTCGGTGGCTCGCATACCGCACTTTATGTCCCCGCCCTCAAACGCGGGGCCGGCGGAGCAGGCGCACGCCATAAGAAACTCGTTGTTGCCGAACACAAGCTCGCCGTTCGTGCCGAGATCGACGAGCAGCGTGAGCTCCGGCGAGCTCCACATCATAGACGCGAGCGCGCCCGCCGTCACGTCCCCGCCGACATATGAGCCGATGTTCGGCGCGAGAGACAGCTTCGCCCCCGGCGATAAATCTATGCCGAGCTCTCGCGTGAAAAGCGCCTCCGTCTCAAAAAACGCGGGAATGTACGGCTCTATTCTTATATTGTTCGCGTTCACGCCGAGAAGCAGATGGTTCATCGTCGTGTTCGCGGCCACCGTCGCGCGGTAAATGCGCTCGGTATTGACGCCGGAATCGTCGCAGAGGCGGTGGATTATCGGCAGCAGGGATTCGTGTATCACGGCGTAGCGCAGGCGCTCTATGCCGCCCGGCTTCTGCTGCTCTATTATGCGGTTGATGACGTCCGCGCCATAGCGTATCTGGCCGTTGCCGGAGCTGCCCTTGGCGATGATGCGCCCCGTTTCGAGATCGACGAGCAGCGCGGAGACCGTCGTCGTGCCGATATCTATCGCCAGCCCGCACATCGGCTCCGAATCGTCATACGGGAACACGTCGAGTATCCTCAGCGAGCCGCCCGGGCCGTTTTTATCCTCCATGACCATAACGCGCACCTTGAAATCGTTCGCGCGCAGAATATCCGGGAGATTGCGGAGCAGGGAGTAACGTATCGAAACGTCGGCAAAGCCCGTGACGTCGCGCACGGCGCGAACCAAGCGCTCGTTATCTGGCATCGTGTTGTCGAGAGACGGAGGCTCGAGCTCGAGCGGGGCGGAATAGTAGCCGCTGTGCATTTTCAGCCCCGCGCCGTGCAGGGAATCCTGAAGCTCGTTGAAAATGCTCATTTCGAGCGGCGAGGACATATCCGTTACGCGCAGACGGCTCTTGTACGCGGAGGCGACGTCGGGGACGAGCAGCTTCGCCTTGCCGCTCGCCTTTGACACGCACGCCAGCCGCCAGCCGTTGTAATAGTCGTAGTCGTTAATATGGCGCGTTATCGCGGAATAGACCTCGCCCTCCAGCAGCCGCACGCGGCACTTCCCGCACGAGCCGTTGCCGGAGCACGGCGCGTCGATAGCGACGTTCGCCTTGCGCGCGAGGTCGAGGATATTCTCGCCGTGGGCGGCGAAGATAGAAATATCCTCGCCGCCCTCCGCCCGGAATGTGATCTCATAGCCTGTCATT
>JAISAA010000066.1 GCA_031266955.1 Oscillospiraceae bacterium
TGAAAAAAGGTGAGGTCTTAGAAGAACCTGAAGGTTATTTTAAGTGCAAAACGGATGATGGGGAAACGCTCTGGGTCGTGTTGTTTGGCAGAGATCCTCGAAATGGAATAGATAATTTCG
This sequence comes from Oscillospiraceae bacterium, assembly GCA_031266955.1. Lineage (GTDB taxonomy): Bacteria > Bacillota > Clostridia > Oscillospirales > Oscillospiraceae > JAIRRO01. The sequence goes on from JAISAA010000066.1 coordinate 121, forward strand.
TTCATCCATTATCTGACCTCGCCGTCGCGTCGCCGACCGCCCCCGCCGAGCAGCCCTCCTCATGGGCGGCGGAGCAAGTAAACGGGGCAATTGAGCTGGGAATTGTGCCGCAGTCCTTACGATCAGGGTACACGCAGACAATTACCCGCGCCGAGTATTGCGCCTTAGCCGTCACGCTGTACGAAAAGTATACTGGCGGGGAAATTACAGAGCGCGTGTCCTTTGACGATACAAATGATGTGAACGTTGAGAAAATGGCGGCGGTCGGTGTTGTATCCGGTATAGGCGATGACCTGTTTGCTCCAAACAATGAACTTACCCGAGAACAGGCGGCTACAATGCTCGCCCGTCTTGCCGACGCGATAGGAAAACCGCTGGAAAAGAAAGCCGCATCCTTTGCGGATAACGCGGCAATATCTTCGTGGGCCATAGAGAATGTCGGGCAAGTGCAGGGTGCAAATATTATGGGAGGCATAGGCAACAACACATTTGCGCCGAAAAGTCCATATACGCGTGAGCAGAGCATATTGACGATGATGCGGCTTTGGGATGTTGTGTAAATAAGTTTTTCAAAGCTGATATCAGTCCACTTGCAGAACTGACTAATTTGACGCAGTTGACTTTGAGGCGCAATCCAATCACCGACTGGTCGCCTGTGGCACATATTGAGGACGTGCTCGGGCGTCCGGAACAATGACGCCCGCCGTTCAACGCGCGCGTCCGTCCTATGTAGGGGCGGTCGTCCCCGACCGCCCGCCGTATCCCGCGTCCCGTTTGTACGGGAACAAACAAATGCCGATGTTCGCGGGCGACCGGGGACGGTCGCCCCTACGGGACGGCGATTAATTTCTGATATCGTCTTAAAATAATTCAAACAAAAAGGAGAATCAACAAAATGAAAAAGAAAATCATCGCAACAATTCTGGTAATCTGCCTCGCCGCCGCGCTGCTGACGGCCTGCGGCGGCGGAGGCGGCGACCTCCCGGATCTATCGGGGACATATGAGTGCTCCGATTACGGCTTCGACATTTCGGCGCTCACCTTCAGCTCCGACGGGACGGTCGGCCTCTCTATGGACTGGGAATACAACGGCACTTACAAGAAAAGCGGCAAGCAGTATGTTCTGAGCATAACGGACGGCAAAAGCGCCGTTTCGGACGTGCTGGCGAAGGAGCGGGAGAAGGCGTATAAAATCACGGTCACACCCGACTCCGACGACACGCTGACCGTACACATCAAGGCAAAGAGCGGATATATCTATTACGGCAAAGAATCCGCTGTTTTCAAGAAAAAATAGGAGGCAAAACGATATGGGACAACTTTTAAGCGCAATTGCGGAGATCATGCTGTTCGCGGTAGTCATACTCGCGTTCGCTGTGGCGAGGGTCATGCATTTCATCGGCATAGGGGAGCATCCGAACCTTGCGGCGATAGCCGGCGCGGCAGCGGGGATCATCACAGTATTCATCGCGCCGACGGCGAGCGTCGCGGCAATTATCGTTACGATAGTCGTGACGATAGCGAGCAATTTTCTGTTCGGCAAGCTCAGCGATAAGCTGGACGACAAGTTCGGCGGTAAGTTGGACGCGAAGATCGAGGCGTCGAACGCGAAGGCTGACAACCGCGAATACGAAAAGGTGCTGAACGCAGCGGATTCGCAGGAACGGATAAAATACCTGAAACGCCACGCGAGATATAAAAAGGCTTACTACTATACGACCGGAGTTCCGGCGGAGCAGATATTCCGCGCCGCGTTGCAGAGGATCGACAGTCAGGGGATCATAGCCTCTTATCCGGACATCACCTTAACGAAATCGGAATCTCCGGAAAAATACATAATACAATTTACACTCGCGAAATCGGCAATCTCGCTCGCGCTGTTTCAAACGGAGGGCAAAACGGATGCGCGTCTCGGAGTCGTCAGATACAATGACGACGGGCTGAAATTAAAAGAGTGTATGCAACATGAAGATCGGCTCGTGGCGGTGCTTGACAGGTACTACCTGCTTTTCAGTGCGCTGATGCGCGAGCTTGACCCCGCCGCCGCAGCGACATTCCATTAAAAAATCAATTTTGAAGGAGATATAATTATGTTGAAACGCGTACTTACAATTACTCTCGCGGTCGTACTTATTATGACGGTTCTCGCGGCTTGCGGCGGTTCCCTCTCGAAGCCGAATAACGGCACATACCGATCCGAGGACGGCTTGCAGAGCTGGACGTTCACGGGCTCAAACAAAATCACGCTGTCGATCAGCCTGATATCAATGAACGGCACTTATGAGATAAAAGGCGACAGAATGACGGTGACGACGACCGGACTTCTCGGCTCAACGTCAGGCTACACGATAACGGAGATCACGTCGAAATCATTCTTTATCGACGGGACGAAATTTGTAAAACAATAGCGGACTCGCCGCAACCGCGCGGGCAGACTGTTCGCGCGGTTGCGGCGTATGTAAATATTACAGTTTGAAAGGTCGAAACGAAATGGAAAAACGCATTATTTCAATTATACTGATGCTCGCGCTGACGTTTGCCCTCGCCGCCTGCGGTACGGACGGCAGCAATACCAAGGCCGTCTCCACAGACGCAGATGAAAATTCACAAACAATGCCTTATGAGCAAGAGTTTGTGAAAAAGGGCATCGTTATCACGGAAAAGATGATTGAAAAAGCAAATAGTGAGGATTTATTAGATTATCTTACCGGAGGAGATGCTGAAATATGGGCGTACTCGAGCCGTTATAAAAACCTTGACGGATTCAAACCGGATAGAGCAATTGTATTCAGTTTTACGGCTCAGGCTTTGAATGAGCTTTGCGACACAATCTTTGAAACGTCACCGTCTACGTCCTCGTCTGCACGGGTATTTTTCCGCGATAACGTTCTAAGCGAAATAGCAAATTGGCGGAATATCCAATATGGCGAGCGGGCTATGGTTGCTATGGCCATTCTTCGTCAAATTGAAGCGTTCCAAAAGCCCGCGGACAATGAAACTCCGAAAAATGCACTTGCGGTATTGCTGTATGATGTGAGCGTATACGATGATGAGTATGATGAGGGGGAGAATATGAAGGCAATTTGTCTCGTTTCATTTTGCGCGTCAGAAGAAAACACAGTTTTGGCGGAGGCAAGCTTTATATCTGGAGATATCGAAGATTTAATATCTGTTTTTTACAGCGATGCGGAGTACATACTGCCGCAGTTAGGCGATGTAGAGAATGATTTCACATTTCCGCAAATCCCACAGACCGGCGTAGAAATAAAGGTGTTCGACGACAGTGAGCTCAAAGCAATAATTGATGATAATTAGCCGACGATATAAACCGGGAGGGACACACATGAAACGAAAAATCACGGTGCTTATTTTGACGCTTGCCCTGTGCGCGGTATGCGCGGTCCTCGCTCTGCTCGCGTTTCGTGCGAAGACCGCACCGCCGGCGTCAGTCACAGTAACAGACGCCGGCGGCGGGCAAGAAACTGATGCCGCCGAGGAAGCCGTAAAACCGCTGCTCGAAGATTGGGATGAAATAGTTCTGGCCCCGAAGCCGGATGTGGAAGGCGTTGTCGCGCAATATTATTCGGAGGTGTCGGTCGAAATAGTCAGCCTGGATGATGCTGGCGACGGGACGGGCGTCGCGACGGTTAATGTGACCGCTCCGGATATGAGGGCCGTATTTGAGCGGCTTTTGGACGAATTAGAGGCGGCGGAGCAAATACCCGACGAGCGGCTGAGAATGACCGCGGAGAATGCCGTCTCCTCGATACTGCAAGGCGAACACGAAAAAACGACCGCGACAATAGAAGCCCAAGTTACAGATACGGCGGACGGTTGGAGAATAGTTCCCGACGACGCTTGGAGCGAGGCGGTAAGCGGCGGAATGACCGAGCTGTACCGCGAATACTATTTGCGCTTGTTTGAGGAAAGCGAAATGTTCACGGAGGGAATTGACCCGGAGGATATAGATGATATACAGGAGTAAGGCGGCGGCGGTTTTGCTCGCGGCGAGCCTTCTGCTTTCACTTGCCGCGCCTTCGGCGGCTTTGGCGGAGGACGGGATCACAGTGAGGATGGTTAAGCTGTACAGCACTGAAATTATCGACGGCGCTTTGATGATATACGTCCGCGAGGGAGCGCAGCCAGACATTTTTGTGCCGATAGACACGGCGGCGCGCCTGACGCGCTGTACCGTCAGCAGCGACGGGGACCGCTACACGCTCTCGCACGCGAAAGGGATGCGTGCGATCACTATTGACCTCAATGCCGAAACGCTGACCGAGGGCGGAGCTACATACAACATTGAAGCGGAGCGGCATAACGGCATAGCGATGGTGAGTATGTACCCGCTGCTCACGTATCTCGGGGCGGTTTGTGAGGTCAAGAACGATACCTTGTCAGTCGTCATGCCTCAGAGCACGTTTTGGGAAGCGTACTCGTTCATATTAGAAAAGAAAATGAACGTCTCACTTTACAGCGACTCCGACAGGAACATACGCGTAGTTTGCGACCTGCTGATCGATTTTATATTTCCGAGCGGACGAAACCCGATCGAAATATTGTTAGAGGGCGAAAGCGAGCGCGACGCGATATACGAGGTGTTAAAAGCCGATATTTACGGCTATACGACTGTGCAGAGCGCCACTCAGCGGCGCTCCGCCCGGCGCACCGGCGCGCTTAACAAGCTATCTGAGGGCCTCGGATACATAAACGACGGATATGGCGACGCGTTTGACTGGCTGGGTATGCTCGTGGACGCAAACAGTAAGGAGATGCTTGACGCCATATTCAGCTTTAATCCGGGAGTCGTCAATTACGCCGAAGAATTAAAGAAACTTGAGCTTGTGACAGAATCCCGCAAAGCTGCCATCGCCCGATGGAACAAGAGTGACGTGGTAAGCGTAGCTCTGATTCTCGTGAACATTTGCGCGCTGAGCGTCGAAAGGAGCGGCATTGAGCCGCTCGCGGTAGAGTCGATGAAGCGCGCTTACTCGGAAGAATTGCTAAAGGACGCCGCAGAGCCTCAGCCCAAATCGGATTATGTTGACGCGGTCAAAGAAGTATGCGAGGAGTTATCGTCGACAGGGGAAATTGTCAAGACGGCGGCAATAGAGGCAATAGAGGATTTCTTAATAGATAAGATCTTGGAAGAGGGCGCAAAGAAGGTCTTGGATATGATGGGCGCCGCATCCGGGGGCGTAATGCTGTCAGTCGAGCTCGGCGGGATCGTGTCCGAAATCATCGGGCGCAGCCCGATCGGTAAATACACTCCGTTTTCTATGATACCGGCGTCCGAGGCCGACTTGATGGCGATAATGTCGTCGGAATTTTACGAGCAGACCTGGTCGATATTGTCCGGCTATGTAAACCGTCACGGGGACGAGGCGCTGTTCAGCGCGGACGTACAACAGAATATATACGACGTCTATATGACTATGCTGCGCGCCTCGCTGCTCCATTTTGAGAGCCGGGTAAAATACTCCGAAGCGCAGATGGTCGCTCCGAAGGACTTGCCGGAACTGAAAAGGCGGGCGTCCGCCATAGCTTACGCGATCGATATGCTGAACAACACCGCGTGCAAGGCCGCGCCGCGCCCGGATACGCTCGGAAGCGAAACCGCGCTGTTCAACGCCGTCGTGCTTGAAGCAGATGAGTCTGCGCTGTCCCCAAACAGCGGCGAGGCCGAAGCCGAGGTAGGTACGGTCGTGAGCGGAGAAGAAATTCCGTGGATCACCGTTGAGTATGATGAGAAAAAATGTCTGATAGTTGAGATAACCGACGACTTTACAATCGGCGAGATCGAAATAGGGCTGCGAAAAACGACCGGGCTCATTGCCAACGACCTGAGCGCAACGGCGGTAGTCAGGGACGAGAACGGCACACTGTTGTTTGAGCAGAAGGTGCGTAACGGGGATATCGTCAGTATAGGGCCGGGACGCGGCAACTACAACGTCTGTGTCCGGGAGAAAAACGCTATTTTGGCTGGGGCGAATTTGGCGATCGGCTTGGAGTGGACTATATTGAGCAGCAGCGACGCGATAATCAAAATCTTAGAACCCGTTTAGGGCCGTCCGATCTGCAACGGCACGCCGTATAAACTCCGATTTTTCCGATTTTCGTAAATTTGCTGTTGACAAGCGCCGCGCGGTCTGCTAAAATGCGTTTCATTAAATTAATTAAGTCGCTGAAAGCGACCGGGCTGTGAGCCCGTAATTTTAATAAACATAATTCAAGCCGGCTTATGCCGGATCGAATTTGGAGGCTCGTTATGTTCGTGTTTTGTACAAATAAATCAGCTTCGCGGCGTTTCGGAGAGCGCGGCGGCTCTTGCCATGCGTCCGATCCTTCTTATAATAACAACGGTATTTCCTCGATAAGGCGCGCGGTCGACGTGTGCCTTATTATCGTTTACGCCATAAATCTGATCCTCGTCCTCCTCCGACTTATCAGGGGGAGCGAGACGGAGCCCGACGAAGTCGACGGCGAAAGCGAATAGCTTATGCCAAACGCGTAAAAGCTCCGTTCTGATAAAACGGAGCTTTTATTTTTTCACGCGACCGGCATAGACGCCGGACGCACCCAATGATTTCATAAGTCGCCCGTTCCGGGCGACCGGGCGTAGCCCGTAATTGCAATTCCATATCCGGACCGGGCGCAGCCCGTAATTTCAATTCTTTCGGAGGCATACGATGCGGCGCATAACAGTTATAACAGGCCATTACGGCAGCGGCAAGACGGAGTTCGCGATAAACCTCGCGCTGCGCGAGGCGCGGGCAAACGCCCAAAACCGCGAATACTCCGGTCTCGCCGTCTGCGACCTCGACCTTGTGAACCCGTACTTCCGCTCGCGCGAGCGGCGGGAACTGCTCGAGGCCGCGGGCGTAAGCGTCTTCGGCAGCGCCTACGCCGAAGAGATAACAGCCGAAATACCGGCGCTCGGCGCCGCCGTACGCGCCCCGCTTGAAAACAAATCATACCGCGTTATAATCGACGCGGGGGGAAACGACTCCGGGGCTCTCGTGCTGAAGCAGTTCCGGAAATATTTCACGGAAGCCGAAACGGACGTTATCGCCGTCGTGAATTTCAAGCGCTACGAAACCCTGACTGTAGAGCGCGCGGCGGAGCAGATAGAAGCCATAGAGCGCGCCGCCGGGCTGCGCGCCGGCTATCTCGTCAACAACACGCATCTGCTGCGCGAGACCACCGCTGAAACAGTTCTCCGCGGTCACGCTCTCGCGTCCGAGCTTGCCCGATCGCTCGGCAAGATTCTTTTGTACGATTGCTTCCCGGCGCCGGTCGTCTCGCCGGACGAGCTGCGCGAAATCCAAGCGATATTATTCCCCCTCGCGCTTCATATGCGGCCGGCCTGGCTCGACAGATAATTTTTTATTAAGGAGAAAAACAAATGGCAAAATTCCAAGTGGTATTCGACAGCGACGTGTGCAAGGGCTGCGAGCTCTGCCGCGCGTCCTGTCCGAAAGGGATCATCGAAATGAGCGGCGAGATCAATTCCAAGGGCTACAGCCCGGCGGCGGTCACGCGCGGAGACGAATGCATCGGGTGCAGCTCCTGCGCGCTCGTGTGTCCCGACGGCGCTATCGAAATTTTTAGAGAGGAGGCAGTCCCCCAATGAGCAGTAACAATAAAAGCAACAGTCAAAACGAAAAAGTCCTGCTGAAAGGGAACGAGGCTTTCGCCGAGGCCGCCATACGCGGCGGTCTGCGCTTTTATTTCGGCTATCCCATAACGCCGCAAAGCGAGATACCAGAGTTTATGTCGCGCGAGCTGCCAAAGCGCGGCGGCGTGTTCCTGCAAGCGGAATCGGAGCTCGGCGCTATCAATATGGCGTATGGGGCGGGCGCCGCCGGCGGCGCGGTGTTCATCTCCAGCTCGTCCCCGGGCATCGCCCTGATGCAGGAGGGGATGAGCTTTCTCTGCTCGGCGGAGGTCCCGCTTGTCGCGCTCAACGTCTCCCGCGGGGGCCCGGGCATCGGCGGGATACAGCCCGGACAGGCGGACTATTTCCAGACGACGCGCGGCGGCGGCAACGGCGACTATAAGATCCCCGTATTCGCCCCGGCGAGTATACAAGAGGCGATAGACCTTATATACGAAGCCGCCGAGCTCGCCGATAAGTGGCGCAACCCGATAATGATATTCGCGGACGGCATAATGGGACAGATGATGGAGCCCGTCTCTCTGCCGGAGCAGCGCCCGTTTATTGAGGCCGGCGATATACGAAAGGCGAAGCCGTGGGCCGCGACCGGCTACGGCGAGGACGCTTCCAAACGCAGCATCGTAAAATCCCTGCGTATGCAGCCGGACGAGCTTGAGGCGCACGTCGAAAAGCTTTTTGAAAAATACGCCCGCGCCGAAAAAGAGCTCGTAAGGGTCGAAACGCGCGACTTGGACGACGCCGATATCGTCCTCGTAGCTTTCGGGACTGTCGCCCGCATAGCGCGTGAAGCCATCGACATTCTCGCGGAGCGCGGGATAAAGGCGGGCCTTATCCGCCCGATTTCCCTCTGGCCGTTCCCGTACGCGACGTTTGACGAGATCGGCGCGCGGACAAAGGCCGTTATCTCGGCTGAGCTGTCGATGGGGCAGATGCTTGAGGACGTGAAGATCGGCGTCGGCAAGCGGCTCCCCGTCAGGCTTATCCACCGCACCGGCGGAATGATCCCGACCTCGCTTGAACTCGCCGACTCCGCCGAAAAAATATATATTGAATCCGGCGGAACCGGATTCAATAATATTCTTATTAACAATACGGGCTTACAGCCCGGTCGCCGTTCCGGCGACAAGGAGGTCTTATAAATGAAGCCAGTATTCACGTACACAAAAGGTATGGTGCGCACGGACACCAGCTATTGCCCCGGCTGCACCCACGGCATAGCGCACCGGCTAATAACGGAAACGCTCGACGAAATGGGTCTGCTTGGGGACGCTGTCGGCGTCGCGCCGATAGGCTGCGCCGTGCAGGCGCACAAGTTTATGAATTTGGATATGTGCGAGTCGGCGCACGGCAGGGCGCCCGCCGTCGCTTCCGGGATACGGCGCGTACATCCGGACAAGGTCGTTTTCACGTATCAGGGCGACGGCGACCTCGCGTCCATCGGCACGGCTGAAATAGTCCACGCGGCCGCCCGCGGCGAGAAGTTCACGACTTTTTTCATAAACAACTGCATTTACGGAATGACGGGCGGACAGATGGCGCCGACGACGCTTCTCGGCCAGCGCTCGACGACGTCTCAGGACGGGCGCAAAAAGGAGCAGGCGGGAAGTCCGATACGCGTCTCTGAGCTGCTTTCCGCGCTGGACGGCGCGGTGTATATCGAGCGCGTCTCGCTCGCGTCCCCGGCGCATATCAGAAACGCGAAAAAGGCCGTGCGCCGCGCTTTTGAGATACAGCGGCAGGGCCTCGGCTTCACATTCGTCGAATTTTTATCTACTTGCCCGACGAACTGGGGCCTCGCCCCGCCGGACGCGATGAAATGGCTCATCGACAATATGATCCCGTATTATCCGCTCGGCGTTTACCGCGAGCCGCAAGCTGTTGAAAAGGAGGCCGCCGTATGAGCTCTCAAAAGCTGTTTTTCGCGGGCTCCGGCGGGCAGGGCATCATATTGATGGGTCAGATGGTGACGTACGCCGCGATGTTTGAGGACAAGCAGACGACGTATTATCCGTCCTACGGCCCGGAAATGCGCGGCGGCACCGCCAACTGCACCGTGATCGTCTCCGACAAAGCCGTATCGAGCCCGCTGATCTACGAGGCGGACTGCCTTATCGCGATGAATCTCCCCTCCCTGCTGAAATTTGAAAGCATAGTCAAGCCCGGCGGGATCATGCTTCTGAATTCCTCGATCATCTCCGAAAAGGCGTCGCGGAGCGATATCCGCGTTTATTACGTCCCGACGCTCGACGTCGCGCGCGAGCTCGGCGCCCCGAAATCCGCGAATATGGTCATGCTCGGCGCGGCGGTGCGCGCGACGAACGTCGTGAAACGTGAAACCGTAGAACGCGTTATGCGCGAAAAAGCGTTCACCGGCAAAAAAGCCGACACGATACCCTTGAACCTAAAGGCTTTTGAGAGCTTTTCGGTATAGCCGCATAAGCCGGCGCGGCAAAAACAGAAACCAGAAAGGATCAAAAAAATGAATTACAGCTTCACAATTCAAAAGACCCAGGCTCCAAAGCCAAAGCCGGATCCTAATACGCTAAAATTCGGGCAGACCTTCTCCGACCATATGTTCATAATGGACTATGCCGACGGCAAGGGCTGGCACGACGGGCGCATAGTCCCATACGGCCCGCTCTCGCTCGACCCCGCGTCGGCGGTGCTGCACTACGGGCAGGAGATGTTCGAGGGTCTTAAAGCGTACCGCGCGCCGGACGGGCGCGTGCTGCTGTTCCGTCCGTATAAAAACGCCGAGCGCGCGCGCGCGTCAAACGAGCGTATGTGTATGCCGGATATCGACGCGGAGCTGTTCGTCGGAGCGATCAAGGCGCTCGTGGACGTCGAGCGCGATTGGATACCGGAAAAAGAGGGCACGAGCCTGTACATCCGCCCGTTTATGTTCGCGGACGAGCCGTTTCTCGGCGTGCACGCGGCGCACCACTTTAAGTTCGTCATCATATGCTCGCCCGTGGGTCCGTATTACGATACTCCCGGCGGGGGGATCGCCCCCACGAGCATATACGTCGAGCGCGAGTACGTCCGCGCCGCGCCCGGAGGCACGGGCTTCGCGAAGGTCGGCGGCAATTACGGCGGCAGCCTGAAAGCGCAGGCAGCGGCCTCCGCGCGCGGCTGCGAGCAGGTGCTGTGGCTCGACGCCGTCGAGCGGCGCTACGTTGAGGAGATCGGCACGTCCAACGCGTTTTTCGTCATCGGCGATGAAGTCATTACCGCGCCGCTTCACGGCACCATTCTGCCCGGTGTGACGCGCGACAGCGTCATTCACCTGCTGAAAAGCTGGGATATTCCCGTCTCAGAGCGCCGGCTTACGATAGACGACGTGTTCGCGGCGGGCCGCGACGGTCGGCTTGGCGAGATTTTCGCATCCGGCACGGCCGCCGTCATCTCTCCCGTGGGCAAGCTCGTGTCCGCGGACGGGGCGCTTGCCGTTGGCGGTGGCAGCGTCGGCCCCCTCGCGCAGAGGCTGTACGACGCGCTTTACGGCGTGCAAACGGGACGACTTACCGACGGCTTCGGCTGGACTGTCACGGTATAAGCACTCTTCACAATACAATGTGACGATGCTTGACGGAGCCGTGTATCACGGCTCCGTTTTTATATAATCAACATTATTTTTTGGAGGAATCATAGCAATGGCTGAACCAAACAACACAGCGCCCGAGTACAGAGTGTTCGACTTTGTGATAACGACGGGCAACACCATCAAATCCACGGCGACCGTAACTCTCGGCGGAAAGCTCGGGAAAACGGTCAAAACGCGCTACGGCGACGGGCCAATCGACGCGGCCTACGACGCGATAAACAAGGCCCTGCGCCTCGACCTCTCCCGTTCATTCGACGGCGTGCGCGAGCCGGACGTCAAAAGCTTCTGGCGCTCGCGCAGCTTCGAGCTGACGAAATTCGACATCCGCGCCGTCACGGAGGGCAAGGACTCCCTCGGCGAAACGGACGTCACGCTTCGCTACGAAGGCGCGTCCGCAAGCGGCACGGGCCTTGACAACGACATCGTTTACTCCGCGATAAAAGCGTACATCGCCGCCGTAAACGAGCTCGTCCCCGCGATACGCGCCGATATTGCGGAGTTTTGCAAGAGCTCCGCCGAGATCGGCGGCGCGGGCAAAGGCGGTGCGACATGAAATTTGCCGACTCAACGCTCTTTATCTCGCCGGAGGACTTAGCCGCGCCGGCGGAGGTCCTGAAAGAGGCGGCGCGGCGGCAAGCCGCCGGCGTTTGCTGTGTCACGGCTGACGTGTCGGGGCTTTTTATGGACGCCTTGCCCGGCAAAGCCTCCCCTCGCGCCGTCTCGGAAGACCTTGCGTCTTTAGCCGTCACCGCCGCCGAGACCGCCGGGGCGCCCGGCGCCGTTTTATCGTGTGCCGTGTCGTCTCCGACGGACGAGATGAAGCTTACGCATCTTATCGACCGCACCTTGAACGAGGCCGCCTGCCGCAACGTCACGCTTTTAGTCGAAACGCGCGGGTTTTTCGCCGATTCCGCGCGGCTTATCTCGATTCTCGACACATATTCAAGCGATAACCTCGCCGTCTGCTGGTTCGCGGACGAGACTTATTCGCGCGGGGAAAGCGCCGACACGACTATCGGGCGTCTCGGCGCCTACGTCCGCGCCGTTAATTCATCCGGCGCGATGCCGCCGGACGAGCTGTACAGAGCTTTGCGCTCTATCGACTACAAGGGGCCCGTTACCGGCGCTCCCCCGGCGCCCGCTTCGTCCTTTACGAATAACACCGATTTGTCCGACCCGTCTCTTGTGGAGTTTACGTTTCCGCAGCTTTTGGACGACATCTGCGCACGCTTTCCCAATCAGCTCGCCTTTGACTATTCACGCTCGCCGGACGTGACGGCGAGCTATCCGGACGGCTGCACGCCCGGATACCCGGACGGCTATACGCGTACTTACACCCAATTCCGCGAAGACGTTGACGAGTGCGCCCGCGCGCTTATCGCGCTCGGCGTTCGGCCCGGCTTTAAGGTCGCCGTGTGGCTGACCAATATTCCGCAGTGGTACGTTGTGTTCTGGGCAAGCGTGAAAATCGGCGCCGTGCTTGTCACTGTGAACACGGCGTATAAGATCCGCGAGGCTGAATATCTGCTTCGTCAGGCTGACGTGCACACTCTTGTCATGATAGACGGATACAAAGACTCTCGATACGGCGAGATAATGGATAAGCTGTGCCCCGAGCTGCGCCACACACCCCCGCACGAAGCTCTGCGCAGCACCCGCCTGCCTTTCCTGCGTCATATTGTAAACGTGTCGTCTCCGCAGACCGGCTGCCTCACGTGGGAGGACATGAAGGCGTACGCCGCGCGCGTCGCTCCGGAAGAAGTCTCCCGCCGCGCCGCCGCGATACGCCCCGACGACGTGTGCAATATGCAATACACCTCCGGCACGACGGGCTTTCCCAAGGGCGTGATGCTGACTCACCGAAATATCGTCAACAACGGCAAATGCATAGGCGACCGCATGGCCCTTACAGAGCAAGACCGTATGATGATCCACGTTCCGATGTTCCACTGCTTCGGCATGGTGCTCGCGATGACGGCCTGCGTCACGCACGCCGTCACAATGTCTCCCCTGCCGTATTTCTCGCCGCGCGCCGCGCTGCGCTGTATACGCGACCGGGAGATCACCTGCTTCCACGGCGTGCCGACGATGTTTATAGCAATGCTCGAGCACCCGGATTTCGACCGGCGCGATTTCGGCAAAATGCGCACGGGCATAATGGCGGGCTCCCCCTGCCCTATCCCGGTGATGCGCGAGGTCGTTGAGAAGATGAATATGTCGCAGATCACGATAGTATTCGGGCAGACGGAATCGAGCCCCGGCTGCACGCAGACCTCGACGGACGACTCAGAGGAGCTGCGCGTGTCCACGGTCGGTTACGCGTTCCCCGGCGTGGAATGCAAGATAGTTGACGCCGAAACGGGCGCGGACCTACCCGACGAAACGGACGGCGAATTCGTCGCGCGCGGCTATAACATAATGAAGGGCTATTACAAGATGCCAAACGCCACGGCCGCCGCCATAGACCGCGCCGGCTGGCTCCACACCGGCGACGTCGCCCGCCGTACGCCTGAGGGCTATTACAAAATAACAGGCCGCCTGAAAGACATGATAATCCGCGGCGGCGAAAATATTTACCCCAAGGAGATCGAGGAGTTCATCTACACGCATCCAAAGGTCCGCGACGTTCAGGTAATCGGCGTGCCGAGTGAGCAGTACGGCGAAGAGATTATGGCCGTCGTCGTCATAAAAGACGGCGAAAGTCTTACGGCGGATGAGGTCAAGAGCTTCGTACGCGAAAACATGGCGAAGCACAAGGTCCCCAGCTACGTGGACTTCTCCGCCGACTTTCCGATGAACGCCGCCGGCAAGATACTGAAATATAAAATGCGCGAGGACGCCGTAAAGAAATTCGGACTGGAAAAGGCGGCGAATATCGAGACGGCTTAGCGCGCTGCGCGCGGCGCAATATTTGCAAGCTTTTGTTGCAAAACATATCGACATCCGTGAACTCAGCAGATCCGATTTCAATTGCGTTTATTAAAATTACGGTTTTACAGCCCGGGCTGCTAACTCGCGCAGAGCTTCAAGCCCCTTGTCGAAAACGCGGTCATATCCGTTCAGACGATCCTCGCGCGAGTTTTCGATCTCAATATGGGGCGCGATTCCGACGTTGTTGTAATCGAAGCCGTCCGGCAGGGTACACTTCATTGTGCAAATACCGAAGTAACCGCCGCGCGGCAGCTCTCCGAATATCGGCTGCCCCGTTGACCCGTAGCTGCGCTCGCCGACAATCACCGCCCGGTCTTGATATTTCAGCATCGCCAAAAGAGATTCCCCCGCGCTCGCCGTGCGGCAGCTTGACAGCACCACGACAGGCTGCGGCAGATACGCGGGGCAATCCTTTACCCGAAAGCGGTAATCCGCGGCGCGAAACGATTTGTGTTCGGCGATTTCACGCGTGAGCCGCGCTTCATCATCCGTCAAGCCGTCGTACCGGTTTTCGGGATAACGATACTGCGCCATCGCCGCGAATTCCGGTATGTACAGCGGCGAATACGCCCGCTCGGCAAAAATTTCGCCGTCAAAAAACAACTGCGCCAGCGGCTCGACATTGTGCGAGCTGCCGCCCCTGTTGTCGCGCAAGTCGATTATAAAGCCGCGGCAGCCGATGTACTTTTCGACGTTTGAGTAAAGCGCGTCGCGTAGCGTCGGGTCGCCGCACGACCAAATATTGAATATGCCAATGCCGTCGCTTGTCACGCGCAGCGAATACCCGGCGTCGGAGCGGGCAAAAGGAGCGGCGGCGCCGTAAACGGGGTTCGTCATTTCCGGCGATTCGTCCGTTTCGCCGCCGGCGCCGTTTACGACTGTGAATGAACCGCCGTCGGTGTCGATCGTGATTTCGCCCGGCTCGTGACAGATGATTTCATAGCCGAGCTGTCCGTAGTAAAACTTAGAATCCTCTTTTTCGTGCCACATAAACGGATAAACCTTTTCGCGCAGATAGTCGCCGAGAGGAGCGCCGTTCACCGCGAGAATTTCTGAAAACAGCGGCACTCCGCACCCCTTCGGCACGGAGTATACAACGTGCTTGCCCCACATATACATCGTAGAAAACGCCGCCGCGTACGGGCAACTCAATTCGTCCGGCGCCACGACGTAGCTGTGCCCGTCGCGCAGCAGCGCAACGAACTTTGACAGCTCGGCATAATACTCCGCCGCGTTTTCCGCCGCGATAACGCGCGGCAGTGCGGCGCGGTATTCGGCGTCCCAATCGAGCCCCGTCAACTCGTCCCACCGGGCGAAGTTGTACTTAGCCGTGCTCCAGATCCGCGACAGCCCCTCTATTCGCTCTTCGAGTGTTATGTTCATTTCAGTAAATCCTCCGTTATCCGTCCAGTTCACCTCCCCGCCATAAATCGACGCCGGCTTTGTACCGCGCTCTGAAATAAACGCCGTTTATGAGTTGAAGTCTACTCCGTAAAATAAGAGAAAAATAAATAAAGCAGCCCAAAGTATCACCAATATGCTGCGTTTTATATCCGATATTTCCCGGACGTTTTGCCGCAGAACCTTCACGCCCAAAGCCTCGCCGATTTCGGCCATAAAGCTGAGGCCTCCGTCAAACAAAACGAACTGTACTACTTTTTTACCTCTGTCGGTAAAAACAACACACATATCGCCTTTTGCGACGTAAGGCGGATTCCTCGCCGCTACCTGTCTCAAGCGGTCAAGAGGCAAAACCTTTTTGTTCAGTATGCCGTAGACCAGCGCGGTATCGGTCAATTGATATTTCTGCAATAAAAGCCCGGCTGCAAAAACAAGAAATAACACGAATGCCGCCACTCTGTAAATGCTGTAAATACCGGTCTCATAAAACAAGGAAATAATGATGCCGCCGATAGAAAGAAGTATCATCGCAACAGCGGATATTCTGATCGGCATTCCATAACGCACATAAACAAACCCGTTTTTATCTGTTTTGCACGGCATACGCGCCCGTGCGTTAAAATCAATAATAAAAAAGAAATTAAGCATAGCGTTCAGTACCCCTTGACCCTTGAAGCTTATTACGCGTTATGCCTGCTGCGCAACACATCTACATAAGCAAATAGTTGAATAACAGCTGCGCCGCCTGCGCGCGCGTTGCGGTTTCCTGCGGCAGAAGCTCCGCGTTGTCCGTGCCTCGCAGTATTCCGGCCTGAGCCGCCCACGCGGAACCCTCGCGCGCCCACGCGGAAACCGCGCCCGAATCTATGAAGCGCGACAATTCGCCCGCGGCGTCGGCGACGGCAAACGGTTCGGCGGGCGTTATTTTATGATAGCGATACAGCATCACGGCTATCTGCTCGCGCGTTATCGTGTTCTCCGGCAGGAACAGACCGCCGCCCGCGCCCTCTACTATTCCCTCGCCGTACGCCCAAATGACGGACTTTTCGCCGGAATCCGTGAACGGGCTTTCGCCCGAAACGTCCGGAGCGCCATACAATCTGTAAAGCGTCTCTGCGAGCATGGCGCGGGTCATCGGCGAATCGGAGCCGAAGCTTTCGTCAGCGTCAAACAAGCCTTCCGCAATAACGAAGCGCGCGGCGTCGTAATACCAGTCCCCGGCGGCAACGTCGTCAAAATCCGGAATATCGGCGGCGGCGAATTTCATCGCGAAATCAACCGAGCCCGGCTCAAATTTGCTGTTGACAAACGAAAAAACGTAATCCCCCGGCTCTTTTATCGCGCAGGACGCGCTTTTGAAATACGCGGCGCGAAGGATCAGACGCCCCGGCGCCGACCTGTCAAGATAGCTTGTCGGGAGCATAAGCGGGTTCGCTCTGCCGGGCTGTGTCACATACACGGTGAGCCCGTCCTGATATTCGGGCGAGCCAAACGAGAACACAACGGGCGCGCCGAGCGCCGCGCCGTAACGCGTGTTTATCGCGGGCGCCGTCCTTTTTATTGTCACGGATACAGATTTATCGGCGAAGCTCGGCGCGCGGAAGACGAAGCTGTGCGAGCCCGTTTCCGTGAAAAGCCTCTTGTCGAGCGTTATTGTCCTCGCCTCGGCGTCCGCTTGCCAGAGCTCTTTGTCAACGGTTTTGTACCCGCCGTCGCGCGGGGCCTTCATCGTCACGGACGACAGCTTTTGCGTCCAGGCCAGCCAGTCTAAGTCCGAGACCGCGTCGTCCGCCGAGAGCGTCAACGCCGTGTCCGCCATTGCGCTGTAAGTTGTTTTAAGCTGCGGCGCGAGGCCCGGATATTTCGCCGTTATCACGCCCGCGTCGTCCCAGCCCTCGCGCACGGCGGTCATATAAAACGTCACGGGGTCTTGCGCTAAATTGCGTCCCGTCACGTCAACTGTCACAGGCTTTGTATACGGTATCTGCGGCGCGCCGTCGAACGAATAAAACAGCTTCGCGCCCGCCGTTTCGCACGAGACCGAAATTGTCATAACATCCCCCGACACGGAAAAGGCCGCGGCGGGCTCCGCTATTGTTCCGAGCGAGCGCAGGCCCGGCGCGTCTTCCATATCAAGCCGCAGGTTGTATATCCATTTGAAATTGTCGAACGCCGTCCTGTGCGCCGCCATCAGATCGGCCTCGGTCATCGGCAGGGACAGCCGCAGGGACCACGTGTCTTCGAGCATATTTTTCAGGCTGCCGGCGGCGACGCCGCCGTTTTTGGCTATCTGGTCGGCGATACCGATCTCCGTGGACGCGACAAGCGCGTCGGACGTTGTGCGCCCGGAAAAGGACTGCGTCGCCAATATCGGCTCCGTGCGAACGCCGCCGGCGAAAACGGAAGCTTTGTCGGCGTAAAACGCGTCGGAGTCCTTATATTTCGCCAAATAATCCTCAAGCGTCAGGCCGAATTTGCTGTTGTCCTCGCCTGCTATTTCCCAGCCCGGCTTCCAGCCTGTTTTCGCGTCGAACAGTCCCTCGAAATAATAGCGCGGGACGGAATAAAGCGCGTCGTATGTCCAGCTTCTGTTGTAGTTGCCGAAGCTGTCCGTCGCCATAAGGCGGATGGTGTCGCCGCCGGAAAAGCCGAGCGCGTCCGCGCCGGCGATACCGGATGCGCGCTTTACGTAATCCACAAGCTCCGGGACTGTGATCCCGCGCGCCTCGCAATACTGCGTCGTCGGGTAATTGTCCGTCGAGGAAATGGTGTAGTTTTTGCCGTTTGGCTGGCCGTGCGATATTTCTGAAAGCTCGTCGAGCGTCAGAATATCCACGAGGACGGCTTTGTCCTCGGCGTTCGTTGCGTAGAAAAATATGTTCTCCGCCTTCGCCGAGACAAGCGTCTTTGCAAACGACACAGCGGGCAGCGCCAGCGCGAGAATCAGCGACAGAATAAAAGCCGCCGCGAGGGCCCTCGGAAATTTATTTCTCATCATAATTTAATCACTTGCCGTAGTTCATAAGCAACTGCGCCGCTTGGGCTCTCGTCGCTTCGCCGCCGGGGTTCAGCTTGCCGTCAGCGCCGTTCACGAGCTTCGCGCCGTTCGCCCATTCGAGTTCTTTGAGCGCCCAGGAGTGTATTTCCCCGCTGTCGGGGAATATCGACAAATCTCCTTTTGCCGATAAATCCTCTTTTTTATACGCCGACCAGCGGTAGAAGAACACGGCAATCATCTCGCGCGTTATCGGGCTGTCCGGATTAAACGCGCCGTTCTCGTCCCCGAGTACGATTTTCGCGGAGCTGCACCACGACACGGCGGCGGACAGCGGCGTCCCGCGAGTTATATCGGCAAAGTCGATGAAATTCGATATATCAGGAGAGCCCTCGGCGCGGTATATCGCGACGGCGAGCATCGCGCGCGTCATGTTGTCGTCGGGCGCGAACTTGGTCGCCCCCTGCGTGTCGAACAGCTTTCTGTCCATCACGTAATCGACGGCGGCTTCGTACCACTCGCCTTCCGGGACATCGGAAAAGGCGTTCCCGCTGACGGGATTTTGCTCCGTGCCGGAGGATTTCAGCTTCAGCGTGACGACGCCTTCGTCAGTATATCCGTCCTTGACGGCGCGGGCCGTCATAGTCACCTCGCCCGTTTTGAAGCTGTCCTTGGGCACGACGACGGCGCCGTCCCCGTAGGGAGAGGTCGGCGTGTAGCTCGGCGATATGAAGTTGTGGTTGTAGAGAATTGTCGCGCCGGGCGTCGCGCAGGAGAAGCGGATGTAATAGTTGTCCCCGGCGTCCGTCATAACGGCGGTCGGCGCGGCGACGGAGCCGAGCGGCTTAATGTCGGTGTCCCGCTCCATGTCAAGGAGGATGTTCGCCGTCCAGTAGCGCGTGTCTGACGCCGTGGGGGTTTTGTTAAAAAGCTCATCGCGCGTCATCGGCTTCATAACGCGTATCGTGCGCTGGTTGTCGAGCAGGCCCTGGTTGAACCAATAGCTTTCCATATTGTAATCGACGCCGAATTTCTCGCTCGTCACCATGTACCGCTGCGAAAAAGCGCGCACTGACAGCAGGAATATCTCCTCCTCGCCGCCGGCGAATATGTGGTCTATGACCTCGTCGCGCGTCATTTTGCCGGCGGGGTCGTAATAATCCTGCTTGGCGTAGTCCCAGTATTCGTAGAGGCGGGGGAAGTTGTAGCGCTTTACGCCGTACAGATCGTCGTAGGAATACGTGTCCATATCGTCAAAGCCGGTTTGATCGATCTCCCAGAAGCGGACGACGTCGTCGCCGGCGAACGTCATATCGACGCTCCGCAGCGCCTCGACGGAGCTTTTTCCGCGCGCGTAATCGACAAAGGCGGGCACGGTGAAGCCCTGCGCTTCCTGATGCAGCGTCGTCACGAAGCGGTCGAGAAGGCTGTAATTGTGCACGGTCTCGTCGAGCTTCCCGGCCTTCATATCGGCTTCCATTTCGGCGACGGGTATCTGCGATACGAGGATTTCCTCGCCGCCGGAGCCCGTTATGTAGAACAGTACGGTGCCGACTGTTTCGCCGGCGGGCGTCGTTTTCGCCGCGGCGGGCAGCGCTGTGAGCGCGAACAGGAGCAACGCGAGGAATAGAGTTCCGATTTTCAGCTTTGCTTTTGTTGTTTTCATTTTTTTGTTCTCCTTCAAATACTTTCGGCAAATGCTTTCAGCGTTGTTATTACGGCGCCGCGCGCCGGCGTGTCAAGCGGGGCCGCCGCTTCGCCGAATATTCCGGACGCGACCGCCCATTGCCACGCGTCCGCCGCCCATTCGGAGGGGGTTTCCGTGTGCGAGGGCGGGGGCGGGGGCATATCAAGCCGGGGCTCTCCCGCGCCGCGCCATAGCAGCGTCGCTATCTGCTCGTTCGTGATGACGTCGTCAAGGCCGAGGTCTCCGGCGCCGTAGCCGCGCAGGACGCCGTCCGCGTAATACTCCGCGATGAACTCTCCGCGCGTCAGCGGCTTGGACTCTCGGGGGCGGAGCTCTGCGAATTCGAGCTCGTTGCCGTCAATGTCGAATGTCTGAACCGTGAGCGTGTCGCCGTCAACGCGTGCAAGCTGATACGCCGCGACGTTGTATATCGTGCGCTCGGCAAGCGTTTCGTCGGCGGAGGAATAGAATTTCTGCCCGGAGTTGCCCATTATCTGCGTTACGCCGTCGATATAATCCGGCACGCCGTCCGTCAGCGGCGCGAGGCGGGAATATACGTGCTGATGCCCGACGAGCAACAGCGTCACGCCGTATTTTTCAAAAATCGGCGCCCAATGCTCGCGCGCTTTGTCCGCCGTCCCGTCCTTGTGCACGGCATAGATAGGGAGGTGCGTGAGGACGATTTTCCACTTGGCGTCGCTGTCCGCGAGATCGCGTGCGACCCATTTGTCTATCGCGTCAAGGTCCTCGTCCGTCAGCTTCTGCTCGCCGGAGAACACCCAGGAATTCAGCACGGCGATGTGCGCCGGGCCGTAATCGAACGAATAAAATTCCTCGGTGAAGCCGTCCGGGCCGTTCTCGGGCAGCTCGAACATCTCTAAATACAGCTCGGGCTTGCCGGACAGGAAGTTTGACTCGTGGTTCCCGTTCGTCGGGAAGAACGGCATATCGCCGAGCGATGAGTCCGCGTTCTCGAAAAACGCGTCCCACTGCGCCCGGTCTATCCCGCTTTCAACGATGTCCCCGCCCTGAAGCGCGAACGCCGCGCCTGGATTGCGCCGCGCGGCGCTTTCCGCCAGCTCGCCCCACTTGGCGAAGTCGTATTCCGCGTTTTGCGTCACCTGAATATCGCCGAAGTACAGGAACGAAAACGCGCCGTCGTCCTCCGGCGGCTTTATTTCCGAGCTCAGCGCCGCCGCGGGGACGGCGAGCGCCGAGACCAGCGCGAGCAGCGCCGATAACCCCGCGAGTCTTGTAATAAGCTTTCTCAGTTGCATTTATTGTCGATTCTCCCTTTTTTAATCTTTGAATTCAAACTCTATCCGCTCCACGGCGTATATCCATTGGCTTGAGTCCGCGCCGGGGATGATGAGCCTCATCGGGCGCTCTGACGCCGGAAGCGGTCCGGAGGCTCCGGCGATAGCGAGAACGACGTCTACGCCCATGAGCGTTTTCTCGTGCAGCGTCACGCGGTAGCCGTCCGAGGCGATAAAGCGCGCGAGCTCTAAATCGCCGGGGCTTTTTCCGTACTCCGCCAAAAACGTTTCAAGCGACGGTCCGCTCCCCTTGACCGTCCCGGCCTTCGCCGAGCCGCCGGAGGCTGAGGCGGACGCGCTTTCAAGCTCCGCAAGAGCGCGCGGGGTCACGGTGAATTCCGCCTCCGCAAGGCCGGAGATCGTGACCGCGGCGTCCGCGTATTCCGCGATGTACTCATTTATCGCCGTTTTTGACGAGGTACAGCTTACCTGTAGCAGGATCGCGATACACAGCGCCAAGCTCCTCAAGCTCCGCGTCCGCGTCAAGAGCCTCACCCTCATCCCCTCCAAACTCCACTTCCTGAATTTCTTCGGCAGCGGCATTGTCCCCGCCGTCAGTTTTCGGCGCGATGTCCACGTTCCAGTTTATTACGAGCGCGAGCATAAGCCCGCAGGCGAGCACGAGCATCACGTCGGCGAGATTGGACAGCCCGGCCATCGGATCGTCACCCTCCGCGAACGCTTCAGAATTGCCTTCAAACCTGCTTTTCATTTTCAACCTCCAGCACGCAAGTCATAACCATTTCAAGCGACTGCATATACCCCGAGTACCATTTCTTACGAACAGCTGATATCACAAACGCCGCCGCCGCCGCAATGAGCCCCGCTATCGTCGTGTCGAACGCCGTCAAAAGTGACAGCGACAGCGTGTACGTATCGCCGCGCCCGAGCGCGATGATCCCCGGCCCGAGCGGTATCAGCGTCCCGAGCAGGCCGAACATCGGCCCGAGCTTCGCGAGCAGATCGCTGACGCGCGTGATATTCTCATACCGCGCGCGCTCCGCCTGCACGAGCCGCATAGCGAGCGCCTCCCGCATCGGCGGCGTAAGCGAGGCGTGGCGCGTCAGCTCCGTAAGTGCCGCCCTTTGCCGCCGCAGCAGCCCGCTGTCCGCGATAACGGCGGGAATATCCGCCTCCGGCGCGCGCAGCTTGTCTGCGAGCTCCGGAAGCTTTGCGCGAAGCCGCCGCCGCTCAGTAAAAAGCTCCGCGATAAGCGAGCCGAGCAGGAATACCGCCGCCGCCATAAACAGCAGCAGCGCGAGGATGACCGGCGTTTCTAACGCCGCCGCCACCGCCCGCAGCGCGTTCGGCAGACCTTCAGACATTCGCATTTCAACTCTCCTTTTTGAAGCGTATGGCTTTGTATGCGCCGCCGCAGATAAGCGACGCCGCGAAGAATACGGCGAATCCGCTCTGCGCCTTTGCCGGAATTATCGGCAGCTCTATGGCGCTTGCCGACATTTCGTCCGTCCGCCAATTCTGAACGCCGCCCGTGCCGTCCCCCGCCGGGCTGAGCTCATAACCTATAATACTGCGCTTTACGCCGCTGTCCGGTTCCCCGGAAGCGGGCTCTTGCTCCAACGGATAAACCTCCGGTTCAGAGGTGTTAGGCTCTTGCCCCGAAGGATCGACGCCTGAGCCCTCGGGGGCATTCTCCGCACCCCCTGCGCTTCCCGCGCCGCCGCCCGCCGCTTTGCCGCTCACCGTGACCGATACGGACTGATCTCTTAAGCTTGCCGTTATCGTCGCCGAGCCCTCGGAGCGCATTGTGATCTCGCCGTGTTCGTCCACCTCGGCGACGGAGGGATCGCTGCTGCGCCATATTATTTCGGCGTTTTCCGCGATAAGCGGGTCAGCCGCCTCAACGCGCGCCTCGCGGCGGAGCTTGCTGCCGACCTCGAGCTCAAGCGCGCTTTCGTCCATCGTCAGCGTCGGGGCGCCGCCGAGCGTTACCTCTATCGAATGCACCCACTTCGCGCTGTTCGAGGCGGTGCGCGTGACGGTATCCGTCTGCCCGTATACGAGCCGGAAGCGCGTAAAAGTATTCAAATTCAGATAATCCGAGCCGAACGACGCTCCGGCGAGCGCGCGGTTCCAGTCGTCCGCGAGCGCTATAACCGTCGGGACACGCTGCGAGTCTAAGTCCGCGTATTCGTTGCCCCGGCCGTAGTCGTAATCGAAGTTATCGGGCAGGCTGTAATAGCAGTAGCGCGGCGTGTCGAGCAAAAACGTCCTTGTCAGAGAGGTGTAGTAGCCGCCCTGCTTATCGTTTGTCCAAAAATTGAAGCTTTGCGAGCTTCCGGCGTCGATCCCCGCCGCGTCGAGAATATCGGCGAGCGTCACCCCGGCGACGTGCGTTATCACGACGGAGGGCATATTGTCGATAAATGTATAGTCGAGCGTTTGAACGTCCAGCTCCCACAGCTCGTCGAGCTCAAACACGCGCTTCGTGTAATACGGCCCGCCGAAATATCCGACCTTTACCGTAAGCGTATCGGCGGCGAGGCCGGAGCGCTCGTCCTCGTCGGCGGCAAGCGCCGGGCGCGCGAGCGCACAGCAAAATATAAGCAGAAGCGATAACGCCGCCGCCATCCTTTTTATGAAGCTATTAAAAACCGCCGCGCGGCGAGCCTGTCCCATTTCCTATGATCCCATCCTTCTCAAAATGTGAAGACCGCGAGTTTCCTCAAACGGCCCCGCGCGCGGAGCTGTTCCGCGCAGGCGCAAGCGGTCATAGGGCTGTTTGGGGCTGTTTTGGGGCTGCCGCCCCTTAGACCGCAAGGCTCCGGATGTGCAACGCGCCTGTCCGCGCGAGCAACGCAAGTATATCATATCGGGCGGCGAATCGCAATAGGAAATATTTTTGCGCTTCGCGCGCG
>JAISAA010000158.1 GCA_031266955.1 Oscillospiraceae bacterium
TAATCTGTCCTCTCCGCCGAAAACGACGTTGTTCTCCGCGATATTCGTCGTTGACAGCATACTGCCTCCGCAGTAGCCCACGCCGCGGTAGCCCGCCGCGCCGTTATACGTTCCCGCCAAGCTGCTCGCGCAGCCTCCCGCCGCGTGCACTATCGGCACGACGCGGTTGAGCCCGGTAAGCGTGGTAAGCGCGCCTCCCAACGCGCAGCTGAATTTCGGGCGTTCAATGAATGTTGACATTCGCTTTTTCCTCCTATTTGCTATTTGCTATTTGCTATTTGAATCTGATCTTTTCTAATTTATCGATCTGCACGACCTTGCCGTCCTGGATTATCAGCGTTATCGCGCCGTACTTGATTTCGCGCAGGTACGCGAGCAGCTTTTGGAACTGTTCTTCCGTAATGACCGTTTCCGCGTCCCGGGGCGTGAGTGCTTTGACCGTATACATTGCTCGTCTCCTTATATGGCGCCCGTCTCCTTATATGCGCACGTTTCCTTATATAGCGGCGTCGTCAAGTATCGCTTCGCTTATATCGACGGCCGGGCCGCCTATATTCAGCGGCGCCGGGTCTTTGTCCTGCAACAGCTCCCATACGCGGTGAGTTATGATGTTGAAGTCCGTCGTATCGCGCACCTGGGAGACCCGGCGCGGGCGCGGGAGATCGACCTCTACCACCTCCTTGATGCGTCCGGGGCTTTTGCTGACCACCGCCACCCTGTCCGCGAGCCCGACGGCCTCCTCGATGCTGTGCGTTACGAATATCACCGTCTTGCCTGTTTTCTCCCATATGGACAGCAGCTCATCCTGCATCGTTTCGCGCGTTTGGGCGTCCACCGCCGCGAACGGTTCGTCCATAAACAGCACCTCGGGGTCATAGGCGAGCGAGCGGGCTATCGCCACGCGCTGCTGCATTCCGCCGCTCAGCTCGTAGGGATAGTGGTTTTCAAAGCCCTCGAGCCCGACGAGCTTTATGAAGCGGTCGGAGACGTCCCGGCGCTCTTTTTTCGGTACGCGCTTGATCTCCAGGCCGAACTCGATGTTCCGGCGGACGCTGCGCCACGGGAACAGAGCGTAGCCCTGGAGCACGATGCCGCGGTCGAGCGCGGCGCCGTTTATCGGCTTGCCGTCGATGAGTATCTCGCCGCCGTCAGCCTTCGCGAGCCCGACCAAAATGTCGAGCAGCGTGCTTTTTCCGCAGCCGCTGGGCCCTACTATGGTGACGAACTCGCCCTCCCGCACTGTCAGGGAAAACCCTGACAGTGCGTAGAAGTCTTCGTTCGAGCCCCGCTTTTTGAACTTGCGGTCTATGCCGCGTATTTCGATTTTCGGTGCGTTCGACATACCGCCCTCCGCTTAGTCGATGTCGAGGCTGTTTATGAAGCGGGCGTCAAAAATGTCGGTCACGCTCACCTGACCCTCGTCAAGCACGCCGTAGTCTACAAGGTCGTTTATCCACGGCTGGATCAGCTTGCTCGGCACGTCGCCGCTGACGTTGCCGCCGTTATAAAAATAGTGTACGGCGTTCACGGTCGTTCCGATGTATTCTCCGGTGAGCGTCACCGCCTCGTCCGGATGCTCTAAACCCCACTTTTGCGATTCGGTTATCGCGTCCGTAAAGCGCTGGATCCAGTCGGGGTGTTCTCCGACAAAGTCTTGCGTGAAGTAGAAAACTTCCGCGCCGGTGGCGGCGCCGAGCCCCGAATCGCGTGAGTCGAACAGCAGCTTTAACCCCTCCTGCTCCGCCAAGTAATAGAACGGCGGGTGGATGCCGGCGATATCGAGGTCGCCCTGCGTCACAAGCTGAACGGCGGCGGTGTCGCTGTCATAGCCCACGAACGCGAGCCGTTCCGGGTCGAGACCGTGATTCTTCAGCACCTGCTGCGGGATGAACGTCAGGCAGTTGGAGGAGCCCACGCCGCTGATCGTGATCTCGCCGCCGCCGTTGAAGTCCTGTAAGTCGGCGATCTCGTTCAGTCCGGAATCGGGCGACACATAGAAACGCATATGCTGATATTTGCGGTCGATGTCGTCCGTGTCCGGATCGACCTGATTGAACGCTACGCCGATGATGTCCGTGCCCTCCGCGTATTGCTGGGCGAGCGTGCCCGGGGAGTCTACGTCAAAGTCGTTTGTGCCGTTCAGTACGGCGGCAAGGTTCTCGTCGGTCTCGCCGGTATATTCGATCTTTATGCCGTGCTTCTCGAATATGCCCTGCGTTTCGCCGACTACCCACGGGGTGGACGTGCAGTTTTTCTTCGTGCTGGTGCGCAGCGTGATGAACTCTGGCGAGGCGCTTTGCTCCGTTCCTGCGTTGCCCGACGCGTCGGAGCCGCCGGTCGTCTGGGACCCGCTCGGGGGCTTGGCGCTCCCGCCGCCGCACGCGCTGAGCAGCAGGGCCGCGGCCAGGGCAAATACGAAAATCGCGCCGATGGATTTCTTGAGTTTCATTGTGATTCTTCCTTTCAAAGTAAAAATATATTTTTATGTCAATCCCGGACCCGGGGCGCCGTTGCGCGCCTTACGGGCTCGGGCTTGCATACTCGCTGACCATCCCCGGGGTCAGGATGGTTTTCTGTGTTTTTCCGAATTCCGCGCCGACGAATATCGCGATAAGCAGCAGCGCGGCTACCGCGAGCGCGGCGATTTTCTTTTTATTCATACATTCTCCTTCCAACGCAAAAAGTGTTTTTCGATACGGGCAAACGCCGCGTTGAAGACTATCGCGAGAAATGTGATGAACAGTATCGACCCGTAAACTAACGCGAGCTTATACGCCGTTTTTTTCTGGATATAGAACCAGCCGATGCCCGAGGTGGCGCCCGCGAGCTCCGCCGCGATTATCATAAAGAAGCTGATGCGTATCGCGAGCTTGACGCCCGTGAACACATACGGCAGCGTCGCGGGCACGATCACGCCGGCAAACAGCTTTCCCCTGCCCGCGCCCATCGACCGCGCCGCCCGGATAAACGAGTTATCTATCCGTTTTGCGCCCTCATACGTGTTGAACAGAAACGGCCAGATCGACGCCCAAAAGACGATAGCGACCTTTTCCTCCTCGCCGATACCGAAAATGATCATAAACACCGGGATTATCGCAAACGGATTCAGCTTTTCGCAGACCTGAAAGAACGGCACGAACAGCTTCTCCAGCGGCTTAAAATACGTACCGAGCAGAAATCCGAACACAATGCCCACTACCCCCGCGAGCGTGAAGCCCTTGACTATGCGCCACAGGCTTCGTCCCGTATGCCCGAGTAGCGTCAGTCCGCCCATGTTGCGCTCGGGCTCCGACCGCGTGAGCTCCTTCCACATCCCCTCCGCGATTTTCACCGGCGTGCTCAGCACTCCGCGAGGGATATAGCGCGAGCCGAGCTGCCAGAACAGAAAGAACGCGATTATCGGGATCGCGGCGTACAGTATTTTGCGTAAGGTCTTTAACGCGCTCATACGGCGCCCCTCCTTATCTATTTCTCCATCTATTTCTCCGGCTGCGCGCTTTCCAGCTGCGCGGCAGGCCTCCAATCGACGAATACCCGTTCTATCACTCCCGTGCCGTAGTTGATAAGAAAGCCGACGACGCATACGATGAGCGCCCCGAAATACACGCGCGGTATCCAGCCGAGCTTTTGCGCGTTGCTTATCATCCAGCCGATGCC
>JAISAA010000166.1 GCA_031266955.1 Oscillospiraceae bacterium
AAAGATTGGGGGTAGATAAGTGCCAAAAGAGTTGATACGCCTCGCCGGTTGCACGATGGCGTTTGACGGTGAAGTTGTTTTGAACAACATTGAGCTCTCAATAAACGACAAGGAATTCCTCACGCTGCTCGGGCCGTCCGGGTGCGGCAAGACCACTACGCTGCGGATCATCGGCGGCTTCCAGAGCCCAACGCGCGGCGACGTGTTTTTTGACGGCGCGAGGATCAACGACGTCCCGCCGCACAGGCGCCCCGTGAACACGGTGTTTCAAAAATACGCGCTGTTCACGCATCTCGACGTGTTTGAAAACGTCGCGTTCGGGCTGAGGATGAAAAAACCGGCGCCGGGGCGTGAGGAAATATCCTCTCGCGTGCTCGAAATGCTTGAGATAGTCAGCCTGAAAGGCTTTGAGCGGCGCGGCATAGCGTCGCTGTCGGGCGGCCAGCAGCAGCGCGTGGCTATAGCGCGCGCGCTCGTGCTGCGCCCACGGGTGCTGCTGCTCGACGAACCGCTCGGGGCGCTCGATCTGCGCCTGCGCAAGGATATGCAAAACGAGCTGAAACGCATACAGCAGGCGATGGACATAACGTTCGTATACGTCACTCACGATCAGGAAGAGGCGCTCGCGATGAGCGACAGCGTCGTCGTGATGGACGCCGGCGAGATATTGCAGATAGGCACGCCGGAGGACATATATAACGAGCCGAAAAACGCGTTCGTCGCGGATTTTATAGGCGAGTCTAACATAGTGGACGGCGCGATGATAGCCGACGGCGTCGTCGAGATATTCGGGCGGCGCTTCGCCTGCCTCGACAGCGGCTTCGCGCCGAGCGAGCCCGTTGACGTTGTCATACGCCCGGAGGACGTGGACATCGTCCCGTTCGGCGACGGGATGCTGACGGGTACCGTCACAAACGTGACGTTCAAGGGCGTGCATTACGACATCATCGTCGATTTCAAGGGCTTCAAATGGCTGATACAGACGACGGATATATCTCCCGTCGGCGCGAAAATAGGGATAAAGATCGACCCGGACGGCATACACATAATGAAAAAAAGCCGCTATTCGGGCATTTTCGGCGACTACAGCTCATATTCCGCCGAGTACGACGAGATATCGGACGCGTCTATCATAAGCGAGGCCGAAAAGCCCGAGGGCGAGCGGGAGGCGGAAGCTTGAGGCGGCGGTACCTCGCGGCGCCGTACGTGTTTTGGATGGCGCTGTTCGTCGCGGCGCCTATCGTCCTCATCGTGATATACGCGTTCACGGCGAAGGGCGGCGGGGGCGTTACGCTCGAGAATTTTTCAAAAATGGGCGATTACGTGTCCGTGTTCACGCGCTCGTTTTTGCTGGCGTTCGTTTCGACGGCCATATGCCTCGCGCTCGGGTATCCGCTCGCGTGCGTCTTGGCGCGGGAATCGGCGCGCAGGCAATCGGTCACGCTTATGCTTCTCATGCTGCCGATGTGGATGAACTTTCTGCTGCGTACATACGCGTGGATGTCTATTTTGGAGAATACGGGGCTGCTCAACCGTCTGCTCGGCTTTTTCGGGCTGGGGCCGCTGCACATAATAAATACGCCAGCGGCGGTCGTAGTAGGCATGGTATACAACTTCCTGCCGTTCATGATACTGCCCATCTACTCCGTTATCGTGAAGATCGACCGCAGCCTCATAGAGGCGGCGCAGGACTTGGGCGGCTCTCCTCCGGCGGTGTTTTTGCGCGTCACGCTGCCGCTGTCCCTGCCCGGCGTGCTGTCCGGGATCACGATGGTGTTTGTGCCGGCGGTGTCCACGTTTGTGATATCCCAGCTTCTCGGCGGCGGGAAGGATATATTGCTCGGCGATCTCATCGAGATGCAGTTTTTGGGGCAGGCGTACAACCCGAACCTCGGCTCCGCGATAGCGCTTGCGATGATGGCCGTCGTCATGATACTCATGTTCTTTATGAACAAGTTCGGCGAGGGCGAGGACAAGGCGGTGATGCTGTGAGGCTCAAAAGCGGCGCGGGCAGATCCGGCTTTGGCGGGCGCGCGTACACGTATCTCATCATGCTGTTTTTGTACGCGCCGATCATCGTGCTCGTCGTGTTCTCGTTCAACGCGGCGAACAGCCGCGCGGTGTGGACGGGCTTCACGCTCAAATGGTACAAAGAGCTGCTCGCCGACAGCGGGATCATGAGCTCGTTT
Source organism: Oscillospiraceae bacterium (assembly GCA_031266955.1). Lineage (GTDB taxonomy): Bacteria > Bacillota > Clostridia > Oscillospirales > Oscillospiraceae > JAIRRO01. The sequence goes on from JAISAA010000166.1 coordinate 2,190, forward strand.
TACACTACGCTCGCCGTCTCCGCGCTGTCGGCGGCTGTAGCCACTGTAGCGGGGACCGTCGCGGCGGTCGGCTTCTTCAATATGCGCCGCCGCTGGCGCGCGCCGCTGCTCTACGTCAACAACATCCCGCTTATAAACGCGGATATAATCACGGGCGTTGGGATGTGCCTGCTGTTCGTGTCGCTGGGCTCGGTACTTAAATTCAGGCTGGGGTTCGGCACGCTGCTCATCGCGCATATCACGTTCAATATACCGTACGTCGTGCTGTCCGTGATGCCTAAGCTGCGCCAGCTCGACGAGAATCTTGTGGACGCGGCGCAGGA
>JAISAA010000171.1 GCA_031266955.1 Oscillospiraceae bacterium
CCGCTGCCGACGAGCACATGGAACCCCAGCGGCACCCGCGCCAGATGCGACGCGAAATCGACCTTCAGCCTGTACAGCGTACCGAAGGCCGCGAGGTGGGAGCACATCAGCGCCGCGAAATACACGAGTATATTGCCGACCGCCCCCGCGAAGGCGATCCACCCCCAGCGGATAATATACCCCTTGTCCGCGCCGGAAACGTCCGGCAGCGCTTCAATGATCTTGCGTATGATGAAGTAGATTGACACGTGCGGCGCAAAGCTGAGCACCGCCGCCACCGCCGACAGTATTAGCGAGCCGACTACGAGCCCCTTCTTCATCATAGCGAGCTCCATGAGCCTCGCGAAGCCTGTCTTTGGTGCTTTTTCCTGTTTCATATGTTACCCTCCTCGAATTATTCGCGCATGGTGTTTCAATACGATTATCTGTACCAAACCTATTTATAAGTATAACACATAATCGGATGCACGCGTTATCCTAATCGGACGCGAATTAGCCTTTTTGGACGGAAACTTTTGAGAATCGTGCAAAGAGAACGCAAAAAAACATCTCGACACGCTGATTATTTTCTGTTAATATGATACCAATGGCAAGGAAACAGGGGGACACGGCGAACATTTGAGGATTATCTAGTCCGTATTAAGGAGCGCGTGGCGTGAGGGAATTGCCGCAAAGAAAGCCAAATCGGTTAAAGGGAGTTAAAGGGATATGATTACAGCCGCAACGGCGCGTATTTTGTGACGGTATGCTCCAAAGACCGCGCGGAATTGTTCGGTCACATCGTAGGGGACGCTGTCCACAGCGTCCCGAGCGTCCCACCGCACATTGAGTTGTCGGAATACGGCAAGGTTGTCGATGGCATTTTGAGACGCGGCGGAAACCCGGATATACGTTTGGATAGATATATCATTATGCAAAATCATATGAATATGATTTTGACCATTTCCCACAACGGAGAACGGGACGATGTGGACACCGTCCCCTACAAATCGTTGGTTTAAACATTTGTACGGAGTGTAAAAACAATGACGACAAAAGAAATTGGTTTTTCGCCATGGCAACGGTTTTTCCACGATCACATAATACGCGACGAGGCGGATTACAGCCGTATCGCCGAATATATCGAACAAAATCCCGCGAAATGGGAGGATGATTGTTTTTATGGCCTATAATATTGTTTTCCATCCGCTCCGCCCCACCGGACGCTGATGAGCGATCCCATTTTCAACTTGTCAAATCCCCACATATTTACCCGCGTGGACAGCTTGACGCGCAGTTGCTTCCTCGCTTCGCCGAAGAACGGCACACTCTCGGCCGCGACGGCGCGCGGCGACCATGCTTTCAGCTTTTGCGCGTCCTTCACCCAAAACTTTATCTCGGAGCCCTTGTTCCCGGATTTGCGTACCATTCGGTTGGAAATCTTGGCCGCCGTCTTTGACTGCGCGTCAAAGAAAACTTCGCCGGTCCGAAAATGCTCCGCCATCCGGCAAACCAATTCGCGTATCTGTTTTTCCTCGAAGTAATAGAACAGCCCGCCCGCGAGGATGAACACGCTGCCGTCGGCGGTTTTTACTTCATCGAGCCAAGCGTAGTCAAACATAGATCTCGCGATGTCGGCGCACCGCTCTTTCGGCGGGATGAACCGATGCCGGAACGTCATCGAATCCGGCAGATCGACGTTATGCCAGCGGATCGAGCCATTGTCCACGCGGTCAAACGTCGTGTCAAGCCCGGAGCCGAGGTTGACGACCGCGCCGTCCGGATGCTCACGCATATACGCAAGGCAGCGCTCGTCAAGGCGCTTGGCGCGCAGCAAGCAGCAAAGGCACCCGTATTCCGTGCCGTAGGATTTGTCGATTTGCGTGAAATCGTGATCCATACTATCTACGATCCGAATAGCCTCGTCGTCGCGCAGAATATCCGGGAACATACGGCTCCCCTTGGCCCTGCCGTAAACGGGCAGGAGCATCGTGGCCTGCACGGTTTGGTCTTGCAGCTCTGCTTTCATACGATCCCCGCCCTTTCAAAGTGCTTCTTCAAAAACACGCGTCCTAACAGCATACCTATTACCGCGCCAACGGCAGACAGCGCGGATGTCAGCAACAGCAGCGGGCCGCTCACAAAGTTTACCAGCGCATCCATGTACTCCTCTGCCATACCGCTTTCCACGCAGAAGTCTCTGTAGTAATCCCCCGCTATCAGGATGATGGCAAACATCCCCAAGTTGAAGCACACGGCAAACGCGGCGTACCCGGCAGCGTTCCACTTGAAGCTCTTGTATCCGCCCGCCCGCGCGAGAAACTCCGCGAGAATCGCTCCGGCGAGTATCCCCGCCGCGACGAACCAACCGGAACCCATTACAAACACAATGACCGTGAATATTATGCCCTGAATAAGTATTGCAAACGGTTTAGGCGCTTTCGTCCGCAGATACGCCCACACGATTCCGCACGGAATCATCGCGATCCCCACGCAGAACGGATATAGCGGCACAAGCAACCCCGTCGGCAAGCCGCACGCCATATACACCACGACAAATACCACGCCGAAAATCGCGATGGTAATGAGGTCTTTTGCTTTGAGTTTGTTTGCGTTCATTGAAAAATTTTCTCCTTTACTTTGTTGTTGTTTCCCGCGTTCTTATCATACCTATTGCGCCAGCCGGAAAATCAGGGCGGACGCAAAGAATACCGTAGCCGCGATATTGAATCCGGCGCCATTGAGATAAGGCCGCCCGATTTTAAGTTTTGACGCCAGCAGCGCCAGAGGGCTGACGACCAAAGGGGTAAGCAGGCAAAACAGCGGCGGGAAATCGGTTTGCCCGAATACGATCAACAGCGTATATGTGACCCATCCCAAGGCTGTGACGCCTATTGCGGCGCCCCATGTAATATACATAAACCGGACGTATTCGTTGACCAGCGCCTGTCCCGCTTCGCTCACTTTTCCGACGCGCCGGCGCTCGTCAAAAAGGCTTTTGCATAATGTGCCGACATAATAATAGGCCACATGAGCTACCGGAGAAATCGAAAAGCCGATTCCAAACAATATCGCGGCGACGGCCGCCCAGACGGAAGGCGTTGCCAGAGTATACAGAGAATATATCTCAAACAACATAAAAGGAATCGAGAAATTCGCTATCAACGCGCCGAAGCGCAAACGGGGAACGGAGCCGGAAAGCATAAGCACAGCCATTCTTTTGTTCTTGATTTTTGTGTTGTGGAGAAAATCCTTATATTTCTCCACATCGATATCAAAGCCGACGAGGAAAATATCGCCGAGCATCCAGCATAGCCCGCTGATAAGTCCGGAAACCAAAGACAGTGTTAACAAAAATATCCCCTCCTCACACTATTCCCGCTTTTGCGAAGTGCTTTTTCAACATCACTCTGCCAAGCAGCATTCCCAGCCACGCGCCGACGACCGAAAGGGCGGTAGTCAGCAGAAGCAGCGGCCAGCTCATAATGCTGAAGCGAGCATCTATGTACGCCGCCGACTGACCGCTCTCTATGCAGAAATTATAGTAATAGTCCCGCGCGAACAGCATAAGCGAGAACAGCCCCAGATTGAGGCAAACCGCGAACGCGGCATAGCCTGCGGTGTTCCATCTGAAGCTTTTGTATTTGCCGATGCCGGCGAGTATTTCAGCAAAGAACGCGCCCGCGAGTATCCCGACCGCGACAAACCAACCGGAACCGCGCAGGAATGTAATGATCGCAAAAATCGCGCATTGAACGAGTATGGCGAAGCGTTTTGGCGCTTTCGCCCGTATATACGTCCATACAATGCCGCTGGGGATCATACCGACCGCTACGCAAAACGGACTCAATTCGGCAATCAGCCCCGCAGGCAGCGCGCACAGCAAGTAGGTCAGCATAAACACGACGCCGAAGATCGCGATAGTGACGAGATCTTTCGCTTTCAGTTTGTTTGGGCTCATTATAAAATCTCCTCCTTCACTTTGTTTATGTTGTGTCTCCCGGATATGATATGTGCGGCGAATCGCTTGCCGAAAGCAAGGCAGGCCGCCTCGTCCGGTTTTTTATCTTTTCTGAAAACCCGCTTGAGTTTGGTGACGAGCGGGTTTTCCGTTTGAAATATCAGCCCCTGCGCAAACAGGCTTGCGCCGCTCGCAATCACGCGCATTTGCCAATCGCGCATCCACCGCCCGTCGCCCCAACCGTAGGAACCGAACAGCGCGACGGGCTTATCTTTCAAACGCCTTTCGATTTCCGCGAAAAAGGGCTCGAACTCCGTTTCTTCCAAAACCTCCTTCCCCATAGCGGGGCAGCCGAAAGCAAAGCTGTCATACCGCTCAACGGCGGATACGTCCGTCTCACGTACCCGCAACAACGCCGTTTCAACGCCGCCCTCTTTCAATCCGCGCGCAATCGCTTTTGCCATCGCCTCCGTATTCCCCGTGCGGCTCCAATAGATTACTGCTGTTTTGTTCACGAAAAAATCTCCTTCACCTTGTTTATGTTTTCCTCCGTCAGAGGAAAATCGCTTTTTATGGCGCCGTTTTCCAAAATCAGCGCGCGCGTACAGGCGGCGAGAAGGAGTTCGTAGTCGTGGGTGATGATGAATATCGTCTTGCCCTCGGCGCGGAGTTGTTCGATCACCGAGACTACGCGCCGCATATTCCCGTAGTCCAGCCCGCTCGTCGGTTCGTCGAAGATGAGAATCTGCGCCTCGTGCGCCATCGCGGTGCCGATTGCCGTGCGCTGCTTTTGGCCTCCCGACAGGCTCATCGGGTGGCGTTCGCGAAAATCCGCGAGGGACAGGCTTTTCAAAATTTCCTCCACCTGTTCGGGCGGCGGGCGGCTGCGTTTGTTTTTGGACAGCAGCAGCTCGTTTTCCACGCTGTCGGTGAAAAGCTGATAGCCGGACTCCTGCATGACGAGGTAGAACGGCCCAGCCCGCGCTTTTGACGGCAGCGCCGTCCCGTTCAGCGTGATTTCGCCGGCCGATTTCTTATGTAAGCCGCACAGCGTCCGCGCCAGCGTGGTCTTGCCCGCGCCGTTGACGCCGAGTATGGCAATCGCCTCGCCGGGAGACGCCTCAAAGGAAATATTCCGCAAAACGCTCTTGTCGCGGCTGTACCGTGCGGACAGCCCCGAAACACGCAGCGAGGGGGTTGTCCGCTCCGGCGGCCGCGCGTCTGGGCGGAGCGCGTCGGGGTTCAGCGCGCGAAGTCCCAAAGTTGTGCGCGTGCGCTCCGGCAGGGCGAGAAATTCGTCCGCCGGCCATTCGCGCTCTATCCGCCCGGCTTTTATGTAGACCACGCGGTCGATGAGCTTCGCCAACCAGTACAGCCGGTGCTCCGCGATCAGCAAAGTCTTTCCGGTATTTTTCAACCTCAGCATCAAACGGGCGAGTTCCTTGCAGGCGTTCCAGTCTAAATTGGACGACGGCTCGTCGAATACGAATATGTCCGGGGAGAGCGCGTAAGCGGAGGCGATGGCGATGAGCTGCTTTTCGCCGCCGGAGAGGGCGAAGATGTCGCGGTCGAGCAGCTTTTCAATGCCGAGCGCGGCGGAGGTTTCCGTCACCCGCTCCTTTATTTCGGTGGGCGGCAGATCGAGATTCTCGCACCCGAACGCGATCTCTCCGGTCGTATCCAGATTGAAAAATTGGCTGCGCGGGTTCTGGAACACCGAGCCGACCGTGCCGGCCAGCGCGTCGGGCGCCGTCACCGACACGTCGCGCCCTGCAACGGTCACTTTGCCGCTGAAATCCCCCTCGTAGAAATGCGGGATAAGCCCGCTGACAAGCCGCGTGACGGTGGTCTTCCCGCAGCCGCTCTCGCCGCACAGCAGGACGCACTCGCCTTTTTTTACGCGCAGGGAGACGCCGCGCAGACACTGCTCGTGCGTCTCGCCGTAATGGAACGTCACGTTTTCGATGCTAACCATACAGTATCGGAACGCCTCCCATCACCGAAAAAACGCCGAGCGCGGTAAAAACAGCGGCCACGCCGAAATCAGCGGCTCTGAGACGCAGTTCGCGCATGGATGTACGCTTATTCGTACTCTCGATCCCCCTCGTCACCGACGCGGCGGACAGCTCCTCGGCGATATTCGCGCAGCGCAGCATCATGGGGACAAGCGTCCGTTCCATACTAAACCGCAGGCCGCGCAGCCGGGCGGCGTCCCGTATGGCGGCGAATTCCTCCCGCGCCGTGGGGAAGAACCGCAGCGTCACGGTGAAGGGGATGACGACGGCCTTCGGGATACGCAGCCTTTGCATCGCGGAGACCAAATCGCCCACCTTCGTCGTCGCCATCATCCCGGACGCGAAGAAAACGGTAGGCACGATCTTCCGGAAGCAGACGACAGTCATACCTATGAACGCCGTGAGAAAATTGTCCGCCAGACCGCAGACATACGCCGCCGCCATAAGAATCGCGTAAAATATCAAACCCTGAAAAAGCTGCCGCCAGCAGCCCATCAGCACGAGCAAAACCGCGATCAAACCCATGCAGACCCACTCCGTCTCCAAATCCGGCGACGCGAATATCACGACGTTTATCAGCACGAGCACCAGCAGCTTCACGCGGGGATCGACGGCGATGCGAAGTCTCTTGGTTACGGCGCTCATATGTTAACCCCCTCGAATTTTTAGCGCACGGATATTTCAGAATAGTTATCCGCACAAAACTTAACTTCAGGAGTATAACACAAAACCGGACACAAGCGTTATCCGATTCGGACGCGAATTAGCCTTTTTGGACAGGGAGTTTAGGAGAAGCTGTTTTTTGTCTCAACCGCCGATAAGCTCAAGTAAATTTCGAGATTGAACAGCGCGAACAGCGGGATATTCAGAAGGCCGTTATCAAGCCGCAGATTGGACAGAGAAGTGCGGATCGACAGCTTCGGGACGTACTTCTCGCGGTACATTTTTAGACTTTTTGCCCGCAGATTTTCGCC
>JAISAA010000188.1 GCA_031266955.1 Oscillospiraceae bacterium
ATCAACGTACCGCGTGGTTGACGGCGTATCAACCGCAGGTTGGCGAAAATCAGGCAAATATTTTACCATTGAAAACCCCGTCAGGATTTGATAAAATACGCGGGCCGGTCACGAGACCCGCAAGACGATCCGTCACGCCGTCGCGCCCCCGGCGCGTATCCCGTGCGCGCACGCACGCTAAATCAATTGAAGAGTCCGGCCCCCCGCCGGACTCGAAAGGCAATTTATGAAAAGAAGAATAATCGCCGCCGCGCAGGCGGCGCTGCTTATATTATCGCTCGCGTTTTCAATAAACACAGGAGCTCTCGCCGCGACCGTCGACAGCCCAAAGTACATAAACACAAAGCAGCTCGCCGAGAATTTAAGCTACGTCAACACGGTTTACTGGAACGACGAGCTTGGCCGGCAGGAGAGCTACGTCCTGCGCGCGAGCCCCGGCGGACAGGCGCGCCCCATCGTGATGAAGGACGAAACTGTTTACGGGCGCGTGGACGTCGCCTCGGCGGAGGCATACGCGCGCGCGCAGGGGATGAGCATCCTCGCGGCGGTGAACGCTGACTTTTTCGCTATGCAGACTGGCGTCCCGCTCGGCATCGTCATTGAGGACGGCAGGTATATTTCGAGCGCCGCGGGCGAGGCCGCCGCCGCGTTCCGGGAGGACGGCAGCCTGTTTTTTGTCAAGGACCCCGGCGTAAAGCTCGTCCTGACGAATTCGGGCGGCGCGGGCGGCGGTGGAGCCGATACGGGCGCAGTCAATACCGGCGTCGCCGACGCGGACGGCTTTATACGCGTGGACGCGCCGGGCGCGGGGAACACGGCAAGCTCCTCACAAAACGCAGGAAGCTCCGTTACGGTGACAAACCTCAATAAAATGCGTCAGGACACGGGCGGGGCTTATCTTTACACGTCCGATTTTTCCTCGGTGTCAACGCGGGCCGCGTCACCGGGCTGGTATGTGCGCTTTGAGATCGTCGGGGGAGAGCTTACGGTCTCCGGAGAAATGACGCTGCGCGTCGCCGAGGCGGCGCGGTGCGACGCCGACGTGCCGATAGGGGAGGGCCATATCGTCCTCACGCAGGCGGGGGAGCCGAACGCCGATTTTTATAAATTCGCGCCGGGTGACGTTGTGAGCCTTAAATCAGTCTGCGAGGACGACAGGCTGCGCGAGGCGCGCTGGGCCGCCGGCTGCGGCGATTTTATCGTGGAGGGACACAAGATAGCCGATTATTCCGGCTGGGACAACGCGCTGATACAGCGCAACCCGCGCACGGCTATCGGGGTCACGGACGCCGGCGAGACGGTCGTATGTGTTATCGACGGGCGCAGCTCGACGTATTCCGCCGGCGTGACGCTGTTCGAGCTTGCGGACGAGATGATCGCGCTGGGCTGCGTCACGGCTGTGAATCTTGACGGCGGAGGCTCGTCCGTTATGAGCGTCAAAACGGTTGGGAAGGCAGGCGCGGAGGTCGTGAACCGTCCCTCGGACGGCGCGCCGCGCCGCTGCTCTACATATATAATGTTCGCGTATGATGTTGATCAGATCGAAGCGCCTCCGGACTCTGATGCGGTCGCCGCGAAGCGGCTCTCGCTTGAAAACGATGGCGCGATAGTCCTCAGGGGGTCTTCCGTCGAGCTCACTTACGCGGCCTCTGACAAAGCGTATCACCCCGCCGCCGCGCCGGAGGACGTCGCTGTGACGGGTGCTATGCGTGGAAGCGTGGACGGAAATGTTTATACGGCGACGGGCGAACAGGGGCCGGATCATATGAACTTTCTGTCCGAATCTACGGAAGCTTATGGCTTCGGTGAGATTTTTGTGATAAACGAGCCGACGTCTGTAACGGCGCGCGGCGCGGACGGAGAAGAGCTTTTGGAGATGACGGTGTCCCCGGGGAGCGAAACTCAGCTCGCGCCCGCCGCGACGTATTACCGAAAAGCCGTTGTCGCGCAACCGCAGTCGTTCGCGTATTCCGTGAGCGGCGATATAGGTGAAATTTCGCCGGACGGTGTGTTCACGGCGGCGGGGAAAAGCGGCGTTTCGGGCGAGATAAAAATCAGCGCCGGAACGCATAGCGCCGTCGTAAAAGTGAGCGTATACGGCTTTGAGGACACGGTAGGCCATTGGGCGCGTGAGTTTATCGAGGAGCTTCGCGTCCGCGGCGTAGTGGGAGGCGTGACGGAAACGGAGTTCGCGCCGGGCGCGGATATACGCCGCGCCGATTTCGTGGTGATGCTGCACCGCGCGCTCGGCTTGCCAGAGCCCCGGGACGGTGAGGCGGCGAATTTTTCCGACGTTCCCGAGGACGCGTATTACGCCGCCGCCGTAAAATGGGCGAAGCAGGCGGGGGCGGTGAACGGAGTCGGTGAGGATATTTTTGACCCGACGGCGCCGCTGACGCGGGAGCAGGCGTTCACGCTCGTTTACAGGACATTTGAAATGTTTAGAATAACGATGCCGGAGGATTTCACGCCGGAGCTTTCCGGATTTGGGTTTGAGGACGCGCCCGACGTGTCGGATTACGCCGTACAGGGCGCGGCGGCGCTCGCCGCCGCGGGCATCGTCGGCGGCAGCGACGGCAGATTGAACCCGAAAAATATCGTCTCGCGCGCCGAGATGGCAAAGCTGCTGTGCGCCGCGCTGAGACTTGAAGGCACTCAGATAACCCCGATCATCCCCGAACCGCCTGAGCCGCCCGACGGAACCGAAATCCCATCCGAAACCCCTGACGAGCCGACGAATCCCGCCGAAACTCCCGATACGGAAGAAACACCCGACGCGGAGGAAACGCCGCCCGCCGATACGGAAGCTGAGCCGCCCGAGCCGGCAGCCGAGCCCGACACCCCGGACGCCGCGGGATCAGAGCCAGAAGATTAAGGATTTTCCTTTAGGTCATGGTGGGCGAACACAGTTCGCCCCTACGCATATCCCGAAGCATTGACCGCGCGCAGCGCGTATTTTTGAAAGGAGCCCGTAACCGGAATGGTTTTTTCGTCACTTACGTTTTTGTGCCTGTTTCTGCCCGTTTTTTTAGCGGTCTATTTTGCCGTGCCGAGGCTGAGGACGGTGACGCTCGTTGCGTTTTCGCTTGTGTTTTACGCGTTCGGGGAGCCGGTCTGGGTGCTCGCATTGCTGTTTTCAAGCGTGGTCGATTACGTCAACGGGCTGATTTTGGCGAAATACCAGAGTCCCGGAGCTCGGAAAGCGGCGCTGCTGTCGTCGCTCGTCATAAACCTCGGGTTGCTCGCGGCGTTCAAATACTCGGGCTTTATCGTTGAGAACATAAACGCGCTTTTCGGGGCGGAATTGCCGGCTCCGAGCTTTTCGCTGCCGCTCGGGATTTCATTTTACACGTTCCAGACGCTGTCATACACTATCGACGTGTACAGAGGAGAGGTTAAGGCGCAGCGCTCGTTTTTAGCGTTTTTATCGTATGTGACAATGTTCCCGCAGCTCGTCGCGGGACCTATCGTCCGCTACGCCGATATTGAAGAACGCCTTACTCAGAGAAAAATAAGCTGGGAAGGCTTTTCGCGCGGGGCGACGCGCTTCGCCGTCGGGCTGGCGAAAAAGGTCCTGCTGGCGAATCCGGCGGGAGAGGCGGCGTCGGTGCTTTTCGCGGGCTCGCGGATGACGGCGCTCGGAAGCTGGCTGGGGATATTGTTCTTCGCGTTTCAGATATATTTTGATTTTTCGGGCTATTCCGATATGGCTAT
>JAISAA010000193.1 GCA_031266955.1 Oscillospiraceae bacterium
GAACAGGCGCGACGTTCCGCCGTATAAATCCTCCGACGCGATAATGCGGTCCCCCGGACTCATAAGCTCCGCCAGCGCGCCGACCGCCGCCATACCGGACGAAAACGCCAACGCGCCGAAGCCGCCTTCCAGCGCCGCGAGCTTGCGTTCAAGCTGCTCGCGCGTGGGGTTCTGCGAGCGCGTATAGTCGTAGCCGGTGCTCTGCCCTACTCCGGGATGGGCGAACGTGGAGGACTGATATATCGGCGTCGTCACCGCGCCGGTCACATCACGGCGCCGCGCGCCTTGAACGCAGAGGGTGTCAAGCTTCATCATACCACACCTTTTTATAATTTTATATCGGTTGCTTTCGTAAAAATATTATCAATGTCAACAGGATAAGGGCGTAGGGGCGAACTGTGTTCGCCCGCAGCGATGCGATAATCTCCGGGCGAACACAGTTCGCCCCTACGGAAGAACACGGGAAAATTCTTAACCTATTGACATTGAAAATATTATACAAGACGCCGCGGCGGTTTGCAAGCGGCTTTTTGGGCGGCGCGTCGCCGCCCGCCGCTATATATTCTCATTCATACTGCCGGTTCTGTAGCCCTCCAAATCAAGGCTCACATACGCAACCCCCAGCTTTTTTATCGCCGAGGCGGTTTCGCTCATAAACACACGGTCAAAAAATCTGTCGATTTCCTCATTCAAGACCTCAATGCGCGCCGCTTCGCCGTGTACTCTGACTCTGAACTGGCTGAAGCCCAAATTGAGCAAATACTGCTCCGCCCGGCTCACCATAGCGATCCCTTCAGGCGTTATCGCGATCCCCTAAGGGAACCGTGACGCCATACAGGCAGGCGAGTGCTTATTCCAAGTGTGCAGACCTAAATTTTTCGACAGCGCCCTGATGTCCTGCTTCGACAGCCCCGCTTCCAACAGCAGGCTTTTGACATTCATCTCCTTTACCGCTCTCCCGCCCGGCCTGTAATCTCCCGTATCGTCTAAATTGGAACCGTCGGCGACATTCGCGATACCTTGGCTTTCGGCTAAAGCAAAGACCTTTGCAAGGATCTCTTTTTTGCAGAAATAGCACCTGTCGGGCGGATTTTTCTTAAAGCACTCCAACTCGTATCCGTTAAAATCTATAATGTAATGCCGTATGCCCTCTTGCCTGACGAAGTCGTCGCTTCCGGCGTATTCTCTCGCGGGCTGCAAATCCGATCTTATCGTAACGGCGATGGCCCGTTCTCCCAGAACATCGTGGCAGACCTTTATCAAAAAAGTGCTGTCAACGCCGCCCGAAAAAGCCACGGCCACATTCCCAAGGTTTTTGATGTTTTGCCTCAAGTCGTCATATCTTTTTTCAAGCTCCGCCGCGTTGTCGTGAGCGTTCATTGCGACGCCTCCATTTCTATAGCCCGCGTACTCACGCGCTCCGCGAGCTGCGCGCTGTGCGTCACGGCGAGCAGGCCGAGACCGCGCTCTGACACGGCGCTCAGGAGGAGCTCCCAGATCTGCGCCTGCGTTATGACGTCGAGCATCGTGCTTATCTCGTCGGCTATGATGAAGCGTGTGCCGGGCGCGAGGGCCCGCGCTATGCAAAAGCGCTGCATTTCGCCGCCGGACAGCTCCGCGGGATAGCGGTCGAGCCACGCCTTTTCTATGCCGAGCGCGGACAGGAAGGCGCCGTCCGGCGTCCACGCCTCCGTCAGGGCGCGGCCGAGCTTCCAGCGGGGGTTTATCGCCTTTTCGGGGTGCTGGTAGATGAGCTGCACGGGGCAAAACCCGCGCCGGGGCAACGGCTTGCCGCCTAATAATATCTCGCCCGACCTCGGCGTGAGGTTCCCGGCCAGAAGCTGCGCCAGCGTGCTCTTTCCGCAGCCTGACGGGCCGACGAGCGCGACGCGCTCGCCGGATTCGATAGCGAGGCTCGCGCCGTCTAAAACCTTTTTCCCGCGTTCGTAGCCGAACACAATGTTTTTCGCCTCAAGAAGCATACAGGCAGCTCACCTCCCCTCCGCGCACCTCGCGGGACGCCGGCGGCGCCGCCTCGCACTCCGGCGTACGCATGGCGCAGCGCGGCGCGTAGAGGCAGCCCGCGGGCAAGCTGCCGGCGTAGGGTTGCGTACCGGGCGTCGGCGTAAAGCTATTTTGCGGCATAGCGCGCCACAGCGCGCGGCTGTACGGGTGCCGCAGGAGCTTTTCGTCCGCGAAGTCGCGCGCGCCCGCCGTTTCGACCGCCGTCCCGGCGTAGAACACGGCTATCCTGTCGGCGAAGCGCACCGCGAGGCCGAGGTCGTGCGTTATCAGCAGCACAGCCGCGCCCGCGTCCGCCATCTCGCGGAAATGCTTCATCGCGTGCTCCGCGAGGTGGAGCGAGAGCCCGGGCGTCGGTTCGTCTGCTATAACTATCTTCGGACCGCCCGCGAGCGCCGCGCTTATCAGTATCCGCCGCGTCATACCGCCCGAGAGCTCGTGCGGGTACAGCCGCGCGGCGTCGCTTTTCAAGTGGTACCGGTCGAACAACTCGGCTACCGTCCGCTCATCGCGCGACACCTGCCGCCCGACGCGCATCAGCGGGTCGAGGTACGTCACGGACTGCGGCACGAGCGCGAGTTCGCGCCCGCGCAGCTTTTTTTGAAGCGCCGGCGTAAGCGTTTCTCCGAACCACCGCATCTCTCCGTCCAAAACGGCGTTTTTGGGCAAGACCCCGAGTATCGCGTGCGCGAGTAAGCTCTTCCCCGACCCGCTCGCCCCCGCAACGGCGAGTATCTCCCCCTCCCGGACGGTTATATTCATATTCGATATGACCTTCAAATAACGCCGCGACAGCCCCCCGTCGTACATACGAAAAGCGAGCGATAGATTTTTAATTACAAGAGCGTCCATAAATTCCTCCAAATTCCC
>JAISAA010000207.1 GCA_031266955.1 Oscillospiraceae bacterium
ATTCAGGGTGGACGTCGCGCCAGTTGGAGCGGCAGATAAGCTCTTTCTATTACGAGCGACTGCTTGCCACACAGAAGGAGTATCGTGAAGAGCTCTCCGGAGAAATATTCGAGCTCGAACCGAGGAAAGACGCGGACTATATTCTCAAAGACCCGTATATTTTGGAATTCCTCGACTTGAAAGAAAATACAAAGTACAGCGAGAGCGAACTGGAACAGGCGTTGATAGACAGATTGCAGGAATTCCTGCTTGAACTCGGTAGGGGCTTCTCTTTTGTAAAACGGCAAAAACGGATAACAACGGAGGCGGGTGCGCATTACTACATCGATTTGGTGTTTTACAATTATCTTCTGAAATGCTTCGTGGTCATTGACCTCAAAGCGGGCGACCTGACATATCAGGATATCTGGCAGATTGATTTTTATACAAGGTTGTTTGACGACAAGGTAAAGGGCGCCGACGACAATCCCACAATCGGAATTGTTCTATGCGCCGGCAAGGATGAAACGATCGTGAAATATTCCGTACTTGCCGACAATGAGAATCTATTTGCCTCGAAATACAAGCTATACCTGCCCACCGAAGAAGAGCTAAAAGCAGAGGTGGAACGCGGACGTGAGCTTATTGAGCGGCAAATTGAGGAACGCGAAGACGAGACAGATGAAATTTAAGTTCAAGATGCAACCGTTTCAAAGGTCAGCGGTAGAGAATGTCGTCATTATGTACAAAGGGGTGAAATGAAAGCGTGATTGAAAAACGCGACCCATTTGACTGCCTGACGATAGCCGGAATAAAGAAAGCAAACAAAATCAACATGGAAATGTGCCGATGTCACAATTTGAAATGCATCCTGATTGACGACAGCTACGATGCCGACCGTTTGGCGGATACTGTTATGGCGTATGCGGCATCGCATTCTGATTTTTTCTCCCCGCAATGATCTCAGCGAGCGTCACATTGGGGTTCCGGTACTGCCGGCGGTTTAGCGTCGCGTTGTTTGCGTAAATCGCGTGGGCGGGGCAGTGGTTGACGCAGGCGTAGCAGGTTTCGCAGTTGCTACCGAATACGGGCTTGTCCCGCAGTTCTATGTTTTCGGCGGGGCAGACATTGACGCACATTCCGCATCTTGTGCAATTGTCCGTGATCTTGAATTTGCCGTCGCCGAAATATTTTGTCGCGTTGCCGACGCGCTTTGACGGGCGAACCCGTTTGCCTTTGCGGGCGGATATGTCCTCAATGACGCGGTTTAGCTTGACGCGCGCGTTTTTCAAAACGGCTTCGGGATTTCTGGGCGGGTTCAGCGCGAAGATAAAATTCCACGGCGTTTTGAGATATGTGCCGTAATCGATCGGCAACAGTCCTGCGATTTCGCCGAGCGCGCCCGCGCGGATATGGGCGTACAGATCGACGGCGAACATATAATCCGCCGAGAACGTGTTTTGCGTGATGAACTTTCGTACCATTTTGGGCAAGCCGACGGCATACTGCGGATATACAAATCCTATGACGTCGTCTTTGTATTCTCGCTGCTCACCTATGACCTGCGGGATGGACACAACAGCCGCCCCCGTCGCTTCGGAGATTATCCCCGCCGCCCAGAGCGAGTTGCCCGTGCCTGTGAAGTAGAAAATGGTCACTGAAGCTCCTCCGTTCTGAGTTTCTCGATGTTGTTGATGAGCGCGACGAGCGTCGGCCACTCGCCGCCGAGCTTGAGGTAATAGTAGTGTTTTGTACCCTCTGGGCTCATGCCGATTACCTCGGCGTCGAGCAATATTTTGAGATGGTGCGACACGGCGGGGCGCGAGAGATGCGTCTGCTCTGTGATCGCACCGACGCGCATACCCTCGCATTTGCTGACCGCGAGCACGGACATAATGAGCTGGCGCGTCTCGTCGCCGATAGCTGTCAGCAATTTGCCCGTCGCGGCGAATTTTTTTAGCAAGTCCTGCGCGGCGCTGTCAAAATCCATATGCCTCTCCATTCGCGTTTGTCGGTTTAGGGGAGTCCTCCTATCCCTTGGCCCACCGCGCGGGGTACCATTTTTGGAACCACGCCGTAAAAATCCCCATTAGCGCGGGGCAGGCGGAATTTATTAATCCCGTATAGGCAGACGCGCGCGTACCCATTAGTATGTATGTCCAAATCGGGGTGATGAGATACAAAACGCCCCATGCCGCAGTCAAAATGCGGTTGGTGCGCATAAAAAGCGGATTTTCAAACGCTTTTCCGCCGCCGTAACCGGAGGCGCTGTAATGCGCGGTCAGCGGCGTTTTTGTGAACGCGCCCGCGAGCCACATTAGGCCAAACGCCCCGTAGCTCAGCGTGACGACGGCGCGCGCGTCCTGCCCGAGCATGGCGGCAAGCGACAGGCCCGCGACCGCCGCGGCGCTTATCCGCTCGAAGAGCACAGGCTTGAAGAGCAGCCAAATCAGCGGCATAAGAGCCGCCGCCGCGATGCCGGCGGCGCCGCCGGCGACCGGGTATATCGCCACGCCTATCCAGATCGCCATCCAAGGGATCAGCAGGACGGCCATGTTTGCTTTGCGCGCGGCCTCGCTCGGCAGCCGCTTTTGCGGCGTCGGTTTCGGCGCGCCGGGCGCGCCGAACAGCTCGTCCCAGCGCAGCATGAGATCAAAATCGCCGAGGACTTTATACTGCCGCCGGAACAGCGCCTCCTGCCCGGAAATTTCGCCGCGCGATATGGAGCGCCAGACGGAAAACGGCGTCTCGATCCTCGTGGTGTATGGCTTGAAATTATCCGTTATGACGTCTGAGCCCTGCGCCGTCAGCAATATTTGATAGGTCTTGTCTATATCGGTGTAGCAAAATTCCAGGACGCGTTCCGTCCCGTCCGGCCTGAACAGAGCTGCCATCTGCTTTGTGAAGCTGAGGCTCTCGTCCGTCGGGGCCTCTCCGTTTTCGGCGATCCCCCAAGAGGCGTCCGCCATTTTTTCAAACACGTCGCGAGGGTACAGCGGTAGCGCGAGCTCCGTGCCGGTCTCCGCGCCGATCCCTCCGGCGGCAAACTCCGCCCCCGCGCGCCTGACCGTATCCAAATAGGCGCCGGTGCGGCTTGACAGCTCCGGGACGCGGAACAATTCGCCCTGTCCGCAGAGTATCCACGTGCATTTTTCCGCCCCGTAATACCTGTTGAACATGGATATTACGGAGTCGTAATTGCCCTCCGCCGTCCAAAACCCGCACGTTGAAATGATGACGTGCCGCTGGCGCGACAAATCGTAGCGCGACGGGTGCCCGCCGCTTGCGTTGCCGCCCGCCATGAACGGCAGGTTCAACGGCAGCTGGCGGTCGATCAGATTTTTAAGCTTGCCCGGAACGCTGAAATAATAGAGAGGGAACGCCCAGATGACGACGTCGGCGGCGATGATTTTAGCGAGTATCCCGCCCATGTCGTCATGTATGACGCAGGCCCCCGGCGTCTTGCGCCAGCAGGAGAAGCAGCCCGAACAGGGGGTGAGCTTCGCGTCCGCCACAGCGACCGTATCCGCATTGTCCCATCCCGCGCCGCTCAAAAACGCGCGGGCGAGCTTCATCGTGTTGCTTCCCTCGCCTTTCGGCGAACCGTTTATGATAAGTATGTTCATAAGTTGAATATACCGCAAGTGTTTTCGGATGTCAAGTCAAACACCTCATATTGCGCGTATAGCTTGGATGATGGTGGTGGAGACTACTGGACTTGAACCAGCGACCTCCTGCGTGTGAAGCAGGCGCTCTAACCAGCTGAGCTAAGCCTCCGGAACGGCGCGTACATATAATATACAGCTTTCGCGCATATGTCAACAGAAAAATTCTTTTCCGAAAAATTTTCTTGTTGACAAGCCGCGCCGCGCCTGATAATATAGACTTGATAAAGGGGTGCTGGAGGCTTTTCCGGCTGAGATGGGATTAAGTGCGATCCCGGGCCCTCGAACCTGATCCGGGTAATGCCGGCGTAGGAAACATATCGTTGCTTTGCGCCGTGCCACGCCGTTTTTTCGTGGGTATTCGGCGCGTTTTTGTGTTATTCGGACGGGAAATATCTACATATCAGGAGGAAAAAA
>JAISAA010000269.1 GCA_031266955.1 Oscillospiraceae bacterium
TGCGAAAAACGCTTCAAGGAGCTCGCGCGCGAGCGCTTCGGGCTACCCTGCGTGTGCGCGGGCGAGATAACCGACGGGCTCAACGTGCTCGTGCGCGCCGCCACGGCGCTGCTCAACGCTAGGATGATGCCCATAGTGCGCGAATTTGCCGAGGCGGCGATCTCGGACTTCGCCGCCAGAGGGTGCCGCGCGCCCGTGATGATAGTCCGCAGCGACGGCAGCCTCATGTCCTCAAACCTGACAGGGTTTAGACCCGTGGAGACTATTCTGTCGGGGCCCGCGGCGAGCGTGCTCGCGGGGAAGAGCTTCTGCGACGCGAGCGATTACGTGGTCATCGATATGGGCGGCACGACGACGGACGTGTCCGTGGTGCGCGGCGGCAGGCCCGTCACGGCCACCGGGGGCATACAGATAGGCGGCTGGCAGACGGCGGTGCGGGGCGTGCACGTCACGCCGTTCGCCCTCGGCGGCGACAGCGCGATACGGCTTAAAAACGAGAAGCTCGAGCTCTTCCCGCGCAGGGTGACGCCTATGTGCGTGGCGGCGCGTCGCTGGCCGGAGATAAAGGGCGCTCTCGCGGAGCTGCTGCGCGGCGACCATGTAAACCAGTTCCCGCTCCACGAATTTTTCTGGCTCGTGCGCGAGCCGGGCGGGCGCCGCAGCTACTTTGACGACGAGCTGGCGCTGATCGAGGTTCTGCGAAAAGGGCCGTGTATGCTCGAAAATCTCGAAAAGGCGGCGGGGATAGACCTCTATCATTTCGACGGGGAGCGGCTGGAATCCGAGGGCGTCATAATGCGCTGCGGGCTCACACCCACGGATTTTATGCACATAAAAGGCGACTACTCCGAATACGACGCGGAGGGCTCGAAGCTCGCCGCGAGATACATCCTCAAAAGCCTGCGCCGCGAAGACACGCCGGATGCGCTTGCGGCTCTCGCGGACGAGGCATACGGCCTTGTGGAGGGCCGGATGTACGAAAACCTGCTGCGTGTCATCCTCGCGCGGCAGTACCCCGAATCGTTCGCGGACGGGATAGACGCCCAGACCGAATTTCTCATAAAAAAGACATGGGAGGCGCGCGGCGCGGGCGGCGGCGGGCTGCTTCGCCACGCGTTCGGCGTGACGGCGGCGCTTGTCGGCATAGGCGCGCCGACGCACGTCTTTCTGCCCGCCGTGGCGCGCGCTCTGGGCGCCGAGTGCATCCTGCCCGAGCACGCCGAGGTGGCAAACGCGCTCGGCGCGCTGAAAGCGGATATCAACGCCGTCGTGAGGGTGGAAATATCCCAGCGGTTAGGTTCGTCCGGAGAGACATATTATATTGTACACGCTCCTGAGGGAAGCCGTAGGTTCAACAGCCGCGACGACGCGCTCGAAGCGGCGAAGTCAGCGGCGGAAGCGTCCGCGACGAGCGAGGCGAGACTGCGCGGCGGGGCGGGGCGCCTCTCCGCGAACACGTACGTCGAAAAGCACGGCGTCGTAAGCCGCTGGGGAACGGACGTCAGCCTCGGCGGCACAGCCGTGTCGGAGGTCGTCGTCAGCCTGGTGTGAGCGTCTGAATCCGAAGCCGGTCGTTTTTGCGGTCTTCCGCGATTACCTTTGATTCAGCTCCGCTCTCCGACGTACAGCGACACCCTACTCTGGATGATCCTCGCGGCGTCCTCGGCGTTTTTCTGCCCGGCGAAAAACGGCGCTGCTTCCTCGGTTATTATCGCGGAGACGAAGTTGTCCTTTCGCGTCAGACCCCCGGCGTCGGCGATGAGGCTTAGTATTTGGTCTATCTCCGCCTGTGACGCGGCGTAGATGTCGCAAGACTCCAGTCCGTAATAGCCGTAGTAAAACGGGACTTCGATCCGCTCCCCCGTATCACCGGCTTCAAATTTGGGCGTCATAGACTGGGTAATCAAGTTGTCAAGCGCGGCTTTATCTATTGGGAAGCCCGGGGAATACTGCGTCATATAATTCTCCGCGCTCTGCGCCTCATACGTCAGGAAAGAGCGCAGAAACTCCCACGCGCCGTCCTTGTATCGGCTTCGCGAGGACATAAGCATCATGGAGGACAAGCTGAAAGAACTGCCGCTTCCTTCGGCTCTCGGGTGCCCGGCGAAGACGATATCGCCGCCGAACGCCCGGCTTATGCCCTGAGCGTCAAGAAAGCTGCGCACAGACCAGTCCACGGCGAGAGTTTTCCCGTCGCTCACGGCGACGTAGCCGTCGTGTATCGCCTGTCCACTCGCCATTCGCTCCTCGCGGCTTTTGGCGGCGAAAGCTTCCGAGGTCAGCGGCGGCGTGTTCGGAAGCAGCCTCGAAAACTTGAGGAGTTGTATAAAATCCCCTCCGTCGAAATAGCATTTGCCGTTTTTGAAATCTATGTATCTGCCAGTATCGGCTTCGACGAGCATCAGCAGCGCTTCCTCCGCCGACATATTGGCGAAAAGCCCGGAGCCCTCCGGCAGCGCGTCATAGACCGCGAGCATTTCATCGACTGTCCACGACGTCCGATCCCCGAGCACGGCGCGCATACCGAACGCCGTGTCTATAGAAAAGTGGGACGCTATCTGATACAGCCTGCCGTCCGTATCGAGCGCGCGGAGCGCCTCGGGCACGAGCGCGTCCCGCCCGCTGAGCTCTGAGTCGGCGTCCAAATACGGGTATAAATCCTCGAACACGCCCTTTTCCATATACGAATCGTACGGGAACATCCACGGCGCAATGATAATATCCGGCGGATCGTTTGAAACGAGATACGCGTTGAACGCCGCGAGCTCGGCGGAGTAGTCTTCACGGAAGAACTGCTTGCCGCCGTCGTCGTATTCTACGACCTCGACCTCATATCTGCCGTTCTTGCTATTGAAAGCGTTGACGCCGTTGCGGAACGGGACGTTTACGCCGAATATCGCGGCTTTCAGCACAATTCTCTCCGCCGCCGGCGCCGCCTCGCGCAGCGAGAGAATTGACAGCGCCGCCGCAGTTCTCCCGCGCTCGGCACATATAATGCGCCCGTCGGCAAGCATCGCGAGCGCCGTCACGCCGGCTGGGTCGATCCCCGCGGATATCCAGTCGAGCAGTTTTTCGGGCTCCGCCGCGCCGGGCTTGCAGCCGTATACGGACAAAGTGTCCGCCGCGAGCAGATCGTATTCTCCGCCCGCCGGGTATATGTTATTCGCGAGCTTTGTGCCGGGGACGGACGTTCCCCAGCCGCCGGTCGATAGATTTACAGGCGCGACGACCGCGTCAAACGTCGCCATATCGAACCGCAGAGAGATGACGGAGCCGTCAGAGCGTGTGACGAGGCTGATTATCCCCGTGCGCTCGATGTTAGTCAGAAACTCGCCGGTCTTATCGAGCACGTTTATCCCGTAAGCTGTGTCGAGGATGTAGAAATTGCCGTCAGGGTCTATCGTTAGTCCATCAATACCGACGTCGCGCCCCGCCGGCGTGACAAGGCTTTCGGAGACGTCGAGCCGCGCGAGCTCAGAGCCGGAGTTGTCGAGCTGCCGCAACAGAACCCGGTTCTCGCCGCCTCCAAAACCGTATTCCGCGATCCAGATTCCGTCCTCGCCGGCGCATATCGCCGCGGCGCTGAGCTTCGGCGCGTCGGCGTCTGGTTCGTCCGTTGCGTCGGCGTCGTCATAATACGGGGCGGCGTAGTCCGGAAGCGCGGCTATCTCCGTGCCGTCGGAGGTCGTTTTGAATGGCACGGAGGCATTTTCCGGGCCGGATTCGGCGAGGAAGTAAATCTCGTCCGCGCCGCCGCCGGGCACAACGAAGCTTGTGATCCGCGAGAGCGCACTCGGTACCGACACGTAATCCGACTCGTAGGCAAGCGCGGCGGCGGGCGTGACCGGCGGTGTGTCGAAAGTGGTGCGGGCGTCATTCGCGCCGGAGCCGCAGGACGCGGCGAGGAGAACGAGCGCCAGAGCCGGAGCCGCAAATTTTTTAGTAAACATTTTTTAAATCCTCCCGAAAATCATTTTATTGAAAGATTTTATGGCGGGGGCTTGACATACGGGTGGTACGAGTGGTGTCATAGGATTGTTTCAAAAAATCCAGTAAAATCAATGGATTTGAGTTGGTCGAAAGCGATAATTACCCTCTCGGCGGGGAGTGTACCGCTATAATTGATGCTATTCATTTATATTTCAATCTTTTTGCCTTTTTTACGATTGCACTCAAAGCAGGTTACTCTGAGGTTATTTTCATCCGATGTTCCGCCTCGTGAAAATGGTATAATATGGTCTATCTCAATTTTTCGATCCAACAATACTTCTCCGCAGATTTGGCACGTATTATTATCACGACGAGCCACTCTAATAATAGTTGAATGTGAGAGATTCCTGCTTCTATTCCTTCCTGCTGATGTTTCAGTAAAAGGTTCACTTACAAAATAAGCGGGACACAAATGACCAAATTCTCTACAAGAAGCTTCACTCTCAAATTTAGATAATTTATCTACATAATCCGATTCATCATCGGAAGCTAATTCAGTCTCAAAATATTCTCTACGTTCATTATCTAAAGGAATATCATAGTTTTCTCCCATAAATCCAGTTTCGAGGCATTTTTTAATGTATAGGGTATGTTTACGATGTTCTTCCAGCAAGAGCGGAGGTAAAGGAAAATCTTCAACTAATGGACCATATGGACAGAACTTTAATTCCCAACAAGGTTTAACGATATGTTTTAACCTGTTGTTCAATTCATTTTGAAGTTCTTTTTCTTTTTGTTTATTGTTGATGCCGAAATAATGCAATAATCGTTTACTTAAGTTTATCATCTCATCACTCCCAAAGATTGATAAAATGATTATAACACGATGATCGAAATTTGTCAATCTTGCTCAACTGTTATACAGGTTTTGGAGCATCAATAATATTGCGGTGATGTAATTAACTTAAAAACATACAGACATTCGTATAAAGACAAAAAGAGGTATCCCAACAAACGCAAAAACATGATTGTTTTGAAAAACGCACACGAGTCTATTATCGAACGATCCTTTTGGGAATACCATCCATCAAAAATGAAGTCATCAGAAAACGCAGAAAAAGGCCAGAAAACAAATGTTGTTTTCCGGATTTTTACGTTGTGGGGATTGCGGGAGCAATATACACTACCATTACATCAGGCAAATCCCAGCATTGAATATTATACTTGTTCTAATTATATGGGAGATTGTAGAACTTACTCGAATACACATTATGTACGACTGGATTTTTTAACGGAGAACATTTTTTCTGTCTATTACATTCAAAAGGCAAAGAATGATGGGCCGGTGTTTTCAAAATTTATAAAACAAAGAGCAAAGCTTCAAACTAATTCGTACCGTCAGGATGAATTGCTAACACTTCTGTCAAAACTGCCCATACGGTATAATAACGACAAATCCAAAAACTCCGACATCGCAAGGGTTTAACGGGTTTGGCGCTATTTCAGACCACTCTTTTTCAAATCAAAATGAGGGCAGCTTTCCCGTCGTAAAATCACGGACGTTACATTAACGACAAAAAGCGCGTCCTCGAAAACAGGAGGAAAATCGTATGGGCAAAACAATTGGCAAAACAATCGGCAAAACAATCTTCATTGGCGCAAGAAAAGGCGGCGTCGGCAAAACAACGACCACGGCAAGCCTCGGCGTCGGACTTGCCCGCAAAGGCAAAAAGACGCTCCTCATCGACGCGGACAGCCAGCACTCCCTGACCGTGAGCCTCGGCGTGAGAGAACCGGACAAGCTCCCGTTCACTCTCGCGACGGCAATGAACCACATCATCAGCGAAACGGATTTCGATCCCACGGACGGAATCATTCACCACGCGGAGGGCGTTGATCTGCTTCCGGCAAACAGCAGTCTGACGGGAATTGAGCTCTCCCTTGCCCCGCTCATCGGGCGCGAAACAGTTCTAAAGCAGTACGTCGAACAACTGAAACCGCGCTACGACTATATCTTGATCGACACCGCACCGACACTCGACCTGCTGACCGTCAACGCCCTCGCCGCCGCCGACAGCGTGATCATCCCCGTCGTGCCGAAATACCTTGACGCTATCGGCTTGGAACTGCTGCTGAAAAGCATAGCACAAATACAGCGGCAAATCAACCTCTCGCTTGAAATTGAAGGTATACTGCTGACGATGGTAGACCGCAGGGCGAACTTCACACAGGAAATCATCTCGCTCGTCGAAAACGCCTACGGCGGCAAAATCCGAATCTTCGGTGAGCATATCCCCCGCTCCATTCGAGCCGCGGAATGCTCCGCGCGGGGCGTGAGCATCTATCAATATGATCCGAAAGGCAAAGCCGCGGCGGCGTATGCCGCTCTTGTCGGGGAGGTGCTGAACTGTGGGTAGCTGGGGAGTGAGAGCGCACGACAGCGACTGCGGGCTTGACCTGCTTTCCGTCGCTGCGGACAAATACTTGCGCGGCGTCAAATACAAGACCTTTCACGTCAGGCACATCACGGAACTGCTGAGAGCACATATCATAGACGAGTTTGCCGAAGAGAGTATTGGCTGGGAAGCGCATTACATTGACTTTTTCTATGCTTACACGCTGCCGTGCGATTTCGCCTATGCCGTGATACTCGTCGCGGAGTGCTTCGCAGAGTATCGTCAAAAGGGTAAATACTCGATTTATGACTACAAAGCGGAAAAGAAGCGGCGGATCGCTGAATTCGCGTTTACCGATGCAGATTTAGAATTTCTGCGGGCAGAGCTTCAATCCGTACTAAACCCCGAACACAGCTTGTATGAGTCTTGGAAAGACAGTGAATCTTTTACTGAATGGCAGACACATATACAAACGCTGTGCGACACCCTATCGCAAGCCGTTGGTGAAGGCGGTGGCGGCAATGAGTAAACCGACACTTGGAAACCTCGCGCTCACAAGCTTCGACGATATATTCAATTTAGAAAGCCACACAATCGGCGATATCATCGAAGCGCCGCTCTCGGAGCTCAACCAGCCGGATAATCATCCTTTCCTCGTCTGTGACGACGACGCTATGACGCGCCTCGCTGAGAGCGTGAAGCGGTACGGAGTCCGCGAGCCGGGTATCGCGCGAAAGCTCGCCGACGGCGGCTACGAGCTGCTCTGCGGAAACCGCCGTAAGAGAGCTTGCGAACTTGCCGGAATCACGTCAATGCCCGTCATAGTCCGTGAGCTCACCGACGATGAAGCCGCCGTCGTAATGGTAGATTCAAACCTGCTGCACCGGGAGCGCATACTGCCGAGCGAAAAGGCATGGGCGTACCGCATAAAGATGGAAGCGCTGAATCACAGCGGCGTCAAAGGCGAACAGCAATCGTTTGAGGTAGTGGCATCGCAAACAGGCGAGAGCAAAAACCAAATCTACCGGCTCATCCGTCTGACAGAGCTTGTGGACGCTCTGCTGAATAAAGTTGACGCACGTCAGCTCGCGTTCAACCCCGCCGTGGAGCTGTCGTATCTCTCATACGACGAACAGCACATCGTCGCAAAAGCGATGGAAGCGCACGAGGTCAAGCCGTCGCTGTCGCAAGCCGTCAGGCTTAAAAAGCTGAAGCAGGACGGTAAGCTGACAGCCGAAGTTGTTGACGCGATTCTCTCGGAGGAAAAGACACCGCCGAAAAGCGAGCGGGACGGAACTCTCCGTTTTCGCAAATTCTTTCCATCGGACTATTCGGCGAAGCAGATGGAGACGGTCATCGTCAAGCTGCTGACAGACTGGCAAGCGAGCGCGACGGCTTAAAGCTTAGGTTATGATTTCATAGCGCCCCCGCCTTGCGCATTTTGTGAATCAAAACAGGCTCAAAAGACGGGATGACATGACAACAAAATAATGGCAGATTATATATACGCCGCCTCGTGTTTCTACAGGAACGCGAGGCGGCGTTTTTTGCCGCCCAAAAACGCAAAGGAGGACGTAAGATGACCCGGCAAACAAGAATTTTCGACCGCTTCGAGTATCACCTTGAAGATATTAGCTGCCGTGACTGCCTGCATTACAAGCCGAAAAGCAGACACCGCAAAAACGGATGCGGGCGCGCGGTCTGCGCCTATGAGGATATCCGCCGAGCTTGTATCGCCAATGGGCGCGTTAAGCGGAAACGGGGGTTTTTCAAATGCCCGGAGTGACGCGTGAACAAATAGCGCGGGCAAAAGCCGTCGGTATCGAGGAGTACATCCTCGCGTATGAACCGAACAACGTCAGGCGCGTCGGGAGCGCCTACTATCTCAAAGACCACGACTCACTCAAAATTTCTCACGGCCTTTGGAACTGGTATTCGCGCGGTATCGGAGGACGGAACGTCATCGACTACCTGATGAAAGTGCGCGGATACGGATTCATTGACGCGGTGCGCCTTCTCGCGGGTGAGGATAAAGGCGGAGCACCGCCCGTCGTTCCGAGAGCAAGAGCGCCTGATCCCCAAAAGTCTAAAGAGCGCAAGCCGTTCACGCTCCCGCCGCGTAACGGTGATAATGAGCGCGCTATCAGCTATCTTCAAAAACGCGGTATCGACAAGGATTTGATTCTGAACTGCATTGAACGCGGCTCGCTGTACGAATCCGACCGCTGGCACAACTGTGTTTTTATCGGGCGTGACGACGACGGCAGAGCACGCTTCGCCGCGCTGCGCGGTACAAAAGGCAATTTCAAGCGCGACGCGGACGGCTCGGATAAGCGGTTTGGGTTCACATTGCCGCCTGTAGCTCCCGGCGCGAACATGACCGCCGTCTTTGAATCCCCCATCGACGCGCTCTCGTTCCGG
>JAISAA010000276.1 GCA_031266955.1 Oscillospiraceae bacterium
TCAATATTATCCATCGCTTTCTCAAAACCCAAAGAACCTGTCATGCGTTCAAAAACTTCTTTATTTATGCTAGGTATGTTAAAGTAAATTGCTGATAATACATTGCTATTTTTTAGTAATTCAATTTTTTTCTGATCCAACTCAATTGCATTAGTGTGTAAACTTAGTTTGATGTTTGTCTGAGATAGCTTCAAAATTCTTTCTTCAAAATATCTATCTATTGTAGGCTCATTATAAAAATTAAATGCAATAGTTTTTATTTTCCCATTTTTTTCCGCTCTTAACAGAACAAGATTAAATAATTCCATACTCATTGTTTTAGCTTCTTTCGGAGCCAGTGATACTGGACAATATAAACAACGCCGATTACAATGTGTGCATGTTTCAATTTCTAAAATTTCAATGTTGGTTGTCGTCCAAAGTTCATCTTCGAATAATAATAATTTTTTATCTATTAAAATTTTTATTATGTTTTCGTCAAACAATTTTAATAGCTCGTCATATTGAATTCTATTCTTGCTTTGTTTAAGTATAGAAAACATAGCATCATTTATTTCAACTAAATTAGAGGACAATAGATTATAAATGTCTTTCCCTTGAGTTAAAACCAAAAATGGGGATGTCTGTAAATGTTTTTGCATATTTCATTATATCCTTTTGTTATATGTATATTTTAAGTATCAAATTAACTTTCATAAGCAACGATTATCATGACGAAAGCATTGAAGCCGCAGTAATTCTATAGATACTTTAGTATTTTGCACTCCACATTATTTTTGTCTGCGTGTTGAACGCGCAGCTGATCCACGGCTATGGCGGCGACACTATCCGGCGCGACAAGAATGACAACATTGATTCGCTGAAAATCGCCGGATACTGCCTTGACAAGTGGGTCAAGCTGACCCGGTATGTGCCGGAGGACGAGCTGCGTAAAACACTGAAAGTCTACAACCGCCAGCTCAGCCAATACGCCAAGTTGAAAACGGCGCTGAAGAACAATCTCATCTCGCTGCTCGACCAGACGTTCCCGGATGTCAACAAGCTGTTTACAAGCCCTGCGCGCGAATCCGACGGCCATGAAAAATGGATCGATTTTGTTGCGCGCTTTTGGCATTGCGAGTGCGTCTCTTCACTCTCGCTCCGGGCTTTTTCGGAGCGCTACCGGAAGTGGTGCCGCAAGAACGGCTACAACTTCACGGAAAACAAAGCCGAGGAAATCTATTCCGCCTCTGCCGGCCATTTCGGCACTCTGCCCAAAAACGACTTCACCGAAACGCTCCTGTCACAGGCCGTCGCGCAGTTGAACAGCCTTTGCGAAACCGTCGCCGCGCTGAAAGCCGAAATGGATAAGCTCGCCTCGGAGCTGCCGGAGTATGAAACCGTCCTTGCTATGCACGGCGTCGGCAAAGTGCTTGGTTCCCAACTTATCGCCGAAATCGGAGATATCCGCAATTTCCAGAAGCGGACGTCTATTGCGCGCTTTGCGGGGATCGAGCCCCCGGACAACCAATCCGGCGCCTACTGCCAGCATTCGCGCCGCATCTCGAAACAAGGTTCCCCGCATCTGCGCAAAACGCTGTTCCAAGTGATGTGCTGCGTTCTGCAGAACAAGCGGGACTATGAGCCGACTTTCCAATTCATTGACCGCAAGCGCGCCGAGGGCAAGCCTTACAAGGTCTATATGATTGCCGGCGCCAACAAGTTCCTGCGTATCTATTATGCCCGCGTCAAGGCGTGCATTGAGGCGTTGGAGCCCTCCGTTGTTGCCCGCTCGGCATAGGCGCCCTGACAATTGGCAATAATATGTGTGACCCGCAGGCAGGATAGGGCTACGGTGGAGACCGACCCGAGCGGCCATGCAGGTCCGCAATACCGATTTGAAGGGACTGCCGCCCGCATTTGTTGACTCGACTTTACGTCATCAATTTCAACTTGGGAGCGGTCTCTTCATGCGCCCAAAATCGGGTTGCGTTCCAATGCGATAAACTCCGCCGCCCTGCGCCACATTTTTTTGTGCCCGCTTTGGGCTTGCTTTGTTGCGCACTTCTTTCATGTTCCTCATCCTCCTTTTTTTACCTGACTTTTTCTTCGTTTTGCCTCTTGACTTTTATTAGCAGGTTTCTTTTACCGTTCTTGTCTTACATAACATTTCTATGCCCGCCTGTTCTGTTTTTTTCCTCACGCGGCATAAATTATTCTGTGAGGTGATTCAATGTGGATAAGGCAATAGGGGCGGCGGCGCGCGCCGCCGAACGCTTTGATATTCCGGCGCCGCTCGGCGCGCCGCGCCTGACGCTCACCGGCGCGAGGCGGCTGCATATCGAGCGGCACCGCGGGATATTGGAATACGGCACGGAATTTATTTCGGTGAACTGCGGGAAAAAAGTGCTCGGGGTCTATGGCGCGTCGCTGGAGCTTGCGTCTATGAGCGCCGGGGAGCTGCTTATAATCGGAGATATCCACAGGATAGATTTTTCGTAGGGGGACTTTCTTGATGCAAAGGGCGCTGAATCTGCTTCGCGGCATAGCGCACGTCGAGATACTCTGCCGCTATCCGGAGCGGCTGCTGAATCTCTGCGCGTCAAACGATATAGAGCTTTGGAATATAGAGCGCGGCGGCGGGGCGCCAGAGCGCGAAGGCGCGTTTAATCAGGGCGAAGACGTTGAGCTCCGCGCCGATATGCGCGTTTCCGGCTTCCGCCGCCTGCGCGGGCTGTCCGCCGGACACGGCTTTGAGCTGCGGCGCGTCGCGCGGAGGGGCGCGCCCTCGGCGATAAAAAAGCTCCGGCGGCGCTATGTGCTTATCGCGGGACTCGCGATGTGCGCGCTCTTGACGCGCGCGCTGTCGCTTTTCGTGTGGGATATCCGCGTGCTCGGAAACGAGAGCGTCCCTGACTCGCGCATACTTGAGGCGCTGAAAACGCTCGGTTTTTCTTACGGCTCGTTCGGGCCGGGCGTACGGTCGGAGGAGCTTGCGAACGAGCTGATACTTGAAATTCCGGAGCTGTCCTGGTTCGCCGTGAATATTCGCGGCTCGCACGCCGACGTGCTCGTACGCGAGCGCATACCGAAGCCGGAGATCGTGAGCCGCGATACGCCGTCCGTCGTCGTCGCGGCGCGCTCGGGCGTCATAACCAAAATCAGCGTGTTAGAGGGAACGGCGCTCGTCAAGCCGGGGGATACGGTGGAAAAGGGCGACGTCCTCGTCACAGGGCGGGACTCCGGGAACTCGTCCGGGCCCGCGCTGGCCGAGATACAGGCGAGAACGTGGTACGAATTTTCAGCGTGTATGCCCGTAAAAACCACCGTAAAACGCTTCACCGGCGAAAAAAAACGCCGCCGATCTCTAATTATTGCGGGAAAAAAAATAAATTTATATTTTAATAGTGGAATTCTATGGTCCGAATGTGATAAAATCATAGACAGGCGAAGCTTGACGCTTCCCGGCGGCGCGTCGCTGCCCGTCGCGCTCGTCACGGAGAGCTATCTCCGCTATGAGCCGATAGTGACGGAGCAAAGCCGTGAGCGCGCCGAGTCTATCCTCCGCGCCGGACTGGAAGCGCGTCTGCGCTCCGAGTTAGAAGCGCGTCTGGGCGCCGAATTAGTGTCCGGCGGGGACATCAGCGCCGTCGCGTGGGAATCGCGCGAGGACGGGGGCGTTATGTCCGTAACGCTCCGCGCCGAGTGCTCAGAGCAGATCGCCGTAACGCGCGCGCTCACAAAGCCCGCCGGAGCCGCTGAATGAAAATCTTCAAGGAGCGATGCCGATGCCCGAAATCATAATGAACGTAGACAGGCTTGAGGACGTGATAAGCGTCTTCGGCTCTTTCGACGAAAATCTGCGTCTTATAGAATCCGAGTTAGACGTGCGGATAACAGACCGAAATTCGGAGCTCGCGATATCCGGCGGCGCCGAGAACGTCTCGGAGGCCGAGCGCGCGATAAACGGATTGCTCACGCTCGCGTCCAAGGGCGAGGCTATCGACGCGCGCAACGTGCGCTATATCCTCGGCCTCGTGAAAAGCGGACAGGACGATAAGGTCGGCGAGCTGCTGAGCGACGTCGTCTGCGTCACGGCGAAGGGCAAGCCGATAAAGGCGAAAACTCTCGGGCAGAAAGCCTACGTGGACGCGATAAAGAAGAACACGGTCACGCTCGGCGTCGGGCCCGCGGGAACAGGCAAGACGTATCTCGCCGTCGCCGCCGCCGTCGAAGCCTTCCGCGACAAGGCGGTAAACCGGATAATCCTGACGCGCCCGGCCGTCGAGGCGGGCGAGCGGCTCGGTTTTCTACCGGGGGATATGCAGAGCAAGGTCGATCCGTACCTGCGGCCTTTGTACGACGCGCTGTTTGAGATGCTCGGCACGGAGACGTATAACAAGTACTTAGAGCGCGGGAATATAGAGGTCGCACCGCTGGCGTATATGCGCGGGCGGACGCTCGACGATTCGTTCATAATCCTCGACGAGGCGCAGAACACGTCAAAGGAGCAGATGAAAATGTTCTTGACGCGGCTCGGCTTCGGCTCTAAGATAGTGATAACGGGCGATATCACGCAGATCGATCTTCCGCCGGACAAGACCTCTGGGCTGAAGGACGCCGTGCGTGTTTTAGAGGGGATACAGGACATCGCGATCTGCCGCCTTACGGCGTCGGACGTCGTGCGCCACGTGCTCGTACAGAGAATAATCGAGGCGTATGAAAAGCGAGGCGGCGCGGACAAGCCCCGCGGCGCCTCTCCCTCGCCGAGACGAAAGAAATAACGGCGCGCCCCGGCAAGCGAAGCGAGAAATCACGCGGAACGGGCGGTAAAGTTAAACGAAAGGAATGGGCATAATGCAGCACAAAATTTATGTCAAAAATAACGCGCCGGAGAGGATCCCGCGCATCGGGGCTATCCTTATCAGGAGGGTCATCAAGGCGGCGTTCGAGCACGAGGGCGTGGAGCCTATGTGTGAGGTCAGCGTCCTCATAACCGACGACCCCGGCATCCGCGCCGTGAACCTCAAATTCAGGGGCATCGACGAGCCGACCGACGTTTTGAGCTTCCCGCTGTTCAAGTTTAAGCCCGGCGCGTTCGACGCGTCCGACGGAGAGCCCGATATAGCCACCGGGCTGCTGCCCCTCGGGGACATCGCGCTTTCGGCGGAGAGCGTTATGAGGCAGGCGGAGGAGCTCGGGCACACGCGCGAGTACGAGGCGGCTTATCTCGTGATACACTCGACGCTCCATCTGCTCGGCTACGACCATACCGATGAAGGCGCGGACAAGGCCGAAATGCGCGCCCGCGAGCGCGCGATATTAAGAATCTGCGGCTTCGGCGGACCGGAATGAGCGCGGGAAAGCGGCCGGGCGGGGACGCCGGTATGAACACAAAAAATGTGATGATAACCATCGCCGGACGCCCGAACGTCGGCAAGTCCACGCTGATGAACACGCTCGCCGGCGAGAAGATATCAATAGTTTCTAATAAACCTCAGACGACGCGCAACCGCGTTTTCGGAGTCGTCGCCGCGGGGGGTACACAGATAGTCATGCTCGACACGCCGGGCTTCCACAAGCCGCGCACGAAGCTCGGCGACTATATGGCCGGCGTGACGCGGGAGAGCGTCGCGGACGTTGACGCCGTGCTGCTGCTCGTCGCGCCAATCGCGAATATCGGCACGCAGGAAGCGCTGCTGCTGGAGCGCATACGTGAGACCGGCGTGCCGGCGATCCTCGTCATCAACAAGATCGACGCCGTAAAAAAGGACGAGCTGCCGCCCGTCATCGCCGCATACGCCTCGGCGTATGACTTTGCCGCCGTCGTGCCGATTTCCGCGAAAACCGGCGACGGCGTGGACGCGCTGCTCGGAGAGCTGCTTAAATTCGCCGCCGACGGGCCTTGGCTTTTCCCGGAGGGCGTCGTCACCGACCAGCCCGAAAAGCAGATAATTTCAGAGCTCATCCGCGAAAAGCTGCTGCTTTGCTTGCAGCGCGAGGTCCCGCACGGGACGGCGGTCGAGATCACAAAATTTTCAGAGCGCGGCGGCGAGAGCGACCCTATAATCGACGTTGACGCCGTGATCTACTGCGAAAAGGCAAGCCACAAGGGTATGATCATCGGCAAAAACGGCGCTATGCTGAAAAAGATCGGACAGCTCTCGCGACTTGATATCGAGCAGTTTATGGGCGCGCGCGTATTTTTGACGACTTGGGTAAAGGTCAAGGAAAACTGGCGCGACAGCGAGGCCCGGATACGCGGGCTTGGCTATTCCTGAGCCCGGAGATCCCCGAAAGGACAGTTCACAAAAGATGTACCACACGAC
The DNA here is from genome assembly GCA_031266955.1 of Oscillospiraceae bacterium. Lineage (GTDB taxonomy): Bacteria > Bacillota > Clostridia > Oscillospirales > Oscillospiraceae > JAIRRO01. The sequence continues at coordinate 6,309 of JAISAA010000276.1, forward strand.
AAAGGCGCTTGTCCTGCGCTCCTCTCAGTACAAGGAATCCTCCAGAATACTCACCGTGCTGACCGCCGACAGCGGCAAGCTCACAGTCGCGGCGCGCGGGGCTATGCGCAAAAACAGCCGCGTAATGGCGGCCGTGCAGCCGCTGGCGTTCTCCGAAATGACGCTTTTCGGCGCGCGCGACCGCTGGACGCTTACGGAGGCGCATATAATAGAGCAGTTTGACGAGCTGCCGCGCGAGCTTTCGCGCCTCGCGCTGGGTATATATTTCGCGGAGCTGCTCGAGGCCGTGTCCGACGAGGACTCGCAAAATCCGGAAATGCTGCCGCTCGGACTGAACGCGCTTTACGCGCTCTCGGCGGGAGAGCGCCCGGCGGAGCTTATAAAGCCGGCGTTTGAAACGCGCCTGATGTGCCTCGCGGGGTATTTCCCGTCGCTCTCGGAGCTTAAAATATCCGGCGTCGGCTTCTCTGACGAGGTGGATTCCGACACGTTTTCCGCGCTGAGCTACATCGTATCCTGCCCCGCGAAAAAGCTTTATTCGTTCGATTTGCGCTCTCCCGGCGCGCTTGTGCGCGTCAGCGAGGATTATATACTCTCTCAGCTCGACCGCCGCTTCGGCGCGCTCGACTATTACAATTCGGTCAAAGGCATATGAAAGGCAAGTGAAAGGATTCCGAAATGACGCTTTTTGAAAAATCTCTGCAAACCTTAGAGCTGCCAGCGGTGCTGCAAATGCTCGCGGACTGCGCCGTGTCTCAGCCGGCCAAGGACGCGGCTAAGGCGCTGAACCCCGTCACCGATATATACGAAGCCCGCGCGCGGCTCGCCGAAACGTCCGCCGCGCGCGTTATGACGTCCGCGAAGGGCGCGCCGGGCTTTAGCGGCGTGCGCGATATACGCGCGTCCGTGCGCCGCGCCGATATAGGCGGGATGTTGAACACCATCGAGCTGCTCGAGATCGCGGCGCTGCTGCGCACGACAGCCGACTGCGCGGCGTATTCCGGCGGCGCGGTCGAAAGAACGGCTATCGACGGGCTTTTTCACGCGCTGCGGACAAACAAATACCTCGAAAACAAAATTTCCTCAGCCGTCATAGGCGAGGACGAGATAGCGGACACCGCGAGCGCCGAGCTGTCCGGCATCCGCCGCCGTATGCGCGCCGCCGGAGAGCGCATACGCTCCGCGCTCAACAAGATCATCTCATCGCCGACGTATCAAAAAGCCTTGCAAGAGACGATAATCACCGTAAAAAACGACCGCTACGTCGTGCCTGTCAGGGCGGACCATAAATCGAGCGTGCCGGGGCTCGTGCACGAGATATCCTCCTCCGGGGCGACGCTTTTCGTCGAGCCGATGGGCGTCGTGCAGATAAACAACGAGATACGCGAGCTCATCGCGAAGGAAAAGCAGGAGATCGAGCGGATACTGACCGAGCTTTCCGCCGACGTAGCCTCATTCGGGGACGATATAATCTCCGATTTTCAGATCCTCGCCGAGCTCGACCTCATCTTCGCGAAAGCCAAGCTTTCGCAGCGCCTGAACGCCCACGAGCCCGAGCTTACGGACGAAAGCGCGCTCGTCCTGCGCCGCTGCCGCCACCCGCTGCTCGACCCCGCGAAAACCGTGCCGGTGGACTTAAAGCTCGGAGGGGACTTCGACACTCTCGTCATCACCGGCCCGAACACGGGCGGCAAGACAGTCGCGCTGAAAACGCTCGGGCTTTTCTGCGCTATGGCGCAGTGCGGCCTGCACATCCCCGCGGAAAGCGACAGCCGTATGCCCGTTTTTGAAAAGATTTTGGCCGATATCGGCGACGAGCAGTCCATAGAACAGTCTCTGTCCACGTTCTCCTCGCATATGACGAACATCGTTGCAATACTTTCCGAATGCGAAAGCGCGTCGCTGCTGCTGTTCGACGAGCTCGGCGCGGGGACAGACCCCGTCGAGGGCGCGGCGCTCGCGATATCCATCATAGAGTATGCGCGCCGCCGCGGCTCGTTCATCGCGGCGACTACGCATTATTCGGAGCTGAAAACCTACGCGCTCGCGCAGAGCGGCGTGGAAAACGCGTCCTGCGAATTCGATGTTGAGACGCTTCGCCCGACGTACAGGTTGCTCATCGGCGTGCCGGGAAGAAGCAACGCGTTCGCGATATCGCGGCGGCTCGGCCTGCCGGAATCGGTCATCGCCGGCGCGCGAGAGCGCGTTTCCGGCGAGAATATATCGTTCGAGGAGGCCGTCGGACAGCTTGAAAACGCCCGCCGCGCCGCCGAGAACGAGCGCGAAGACGCCTATCGTCTCCGCGCCGCCGCCGAGCGTGACGCGCGAATTGCGGAAAAATACCGCGCGGAGCTCGAACGCGAGCGCGAAAAGCTCTCCGCCGAAGCGCGGCGCGATACGCGGCGCGTGCTCGACGAAACGCGCGCCCACGCGGACGCGATAATCGCTGAGCTCCGCGAGATACGCCGCACGGCAAGCGAGGACGGCGAAACGGAAGCGATAAACGCCTTCGTCCCGGATATATTGCGCGAGCTCAACGAGCTCGACTCCGGCGCTCCGTCCGCTCCCGGAGGCGCGCAAAACGACGGCTTGCAAGACGGCAGACTCGCGAAAATCGGCGACACCGTGCGCCTGCTGGCCTTCGGCACGACGGCGGAGGTCGTCGCTGTAAACGGCGCGATGTTAGAGCTGCAAGCCGGGTCGATGAAAATAATGGCGAAGCCGGAGGAGGTCCGGCTCGTCGGCGCCGCCTCGCGTAAAAAAAGCAAGGCCGCCACGAAAACAACTGCCGCGTCCGCGTCCGGGACATCACCAAGCGAGCTCCGCCCCGCCGTATCAAGCGAGCTCGACCTGCGCGGAATGACGTCCGACGAGGCGCTGCTGCTGATGGAACGCTATCTCGACTCCGCAAAGCTCGCCAACTTAGAATCCGTGACGATAATCCACGGCAAGGGCACGGGCGCCCTGCGCGCCGCCGTGCGTCAGGCGCTTAGTGCCGAACCAACGGTGAAAGCCTTCCGTCCCGGGAAATACGGAGAGGGCGAAAACGGCGTCACCGTCGCCGTGCTGAAATAGCGATATTTAGCCCCCCGCTCATTTCCGCTCGCTGATTTTATCATTCTCGCCGGCTTTGCCCGAAATGAGCGGTGAAAGAGGGTCATGCCCGGCTGCGTTTCCGGCGACCGCGTTCTGGTTGTAGTTGGCGTAGCAGTAGAGGCATCCGTTCCGGCAGGTGTTGTACGCGCCGACGTCAACGCTCTCGGCGCAGCCGCAGCCGGGGCGTTGAGATTTGGCTTTGCCGATATCGAGGCGGCGGTCGAGCAGATTTGAAAGCAATTCCCCGTCTACGCAGCGAGCGCGTCCGACGCCGTACCGCGATAAGTCGGTTTGCGCGGCACAGATGTCGAGCGCGAGTCCGTGGCCGCGCGCGATGCCGGCGAGCCGGGATATCAGCTCAATTTGCGCCTCGGGCGGAAAGCCGGTCAGCGCCAATTCCTTGCCTCGGCTTTTGACCGCGCGGTAATCCGCGTCGATGAAGCTTACCGTGACCTTTTTTGTGAAACCGCGCAGCTCACCGGCTATTTCACCGAAAGCGCGGATGTGGTATTCCTCCGTATATTGGGCGTTTATGAGGATGGGGTCGTACCGCCAAATCACTCTGTCCGCGCCGAGCATACCGGACAGTTCTTTGAACGCCGGCAGTATAACGCCGCGCTTTGACGGTAGACACGGCTCTATATCCTTGCCGTAAGGCGTTACGGTGAATTGAAAATAGTACATATGCTCGCGGAGCGCGCCGAGCTTTCCGAGCATCGGTACGGGGTTCTTTGTCCAGAATACGATGCCGTCAACGGCCTCGGGCGCGAGGCTTATCCTGCTTATCCGGTGAAAATTCATCGGGTTTCGCGCCAGAACGAAGCCTTCCTTGACGCGGTTATAAAACCATTCGGAGTAATAGGACGGTATATCCGTCCGGCGGCTTGCGCTTATGATCATTGCATTGCTGCGGCTGTTATGTATTACGAGCCGCGTTCTTGGCGGCGTTTTCTGAAGGCCGCGTTTTTGCGGGGCGCCGGCCTCTTTACCGGTTTCGGCTGCGGAGCGGCGGGGCGGTCTGCGGCGCCGGCGGTTTCCCGCGGCGCATTGGCGGGCGCCTGCGCGGGATTTTTCGCGCCGTGCTTGGGCGCGCCGCGCTTTTGCGGCTCCTTCGCCGCCGGAACGGGCGGCAGTATATCCGGGATGACAAGCGGCGCGGCCTTTCGGATCACGGAGGGCTTGAAGCCCGCTTCTTCGAGCTTTCCTTCCGCTTTGGCGGCCTGATATTCCGCGCGGCGGGCTTTTCCGCCTAAAACGTCGAGCTCGTCGAACGGGACAGACTTTTGCGTCATATCCCCGCCGTCCTCAAGGCGCACCTTCGCGACGCCGCGCAGCAGGTTCACGCCGACGACGCTGCCCTTTCCGTAGGGCGTTTCCACAAAAGAGTCTATCCTCGGGGCAAGCTTGACAAGCTCCTCGTATGCCTCCTCCTCATATTTCAGGCAGCACATAAGCTTTCCGCACGTGCCGGAAATTTTCACAGGATTCAGCGACAAGCCCTGTGTCTTCGCCATTTTTATCGACACGGGATGAAAATCGCGCAAAAACTGAGAGCAGCAGAATTGCTTACCGCAGACGCCGAGACCGCCGATAAGCTTGGCTTGATCCCGGACGCCGATCTGTATCAGCTTGACGCGCGGCGCGAAGAGCGTGTTGAGCTCCCACACAAGCTTGCGGAAATCCACGCGCCCGTCCGCCGTGAAAAAGAACGTGATGAGAGTGCCGTCAAAGCTGTATTCGACGGACACGAGCTTCATCGGAAGCCCCAGCTTGTCTATCTCGCTCTGGCACAGGAGCATATCCGCTTCCTCGTTCTCACGGCCGTAGGCCGCGCGCGCGTCGTCGGCGGGCGTCGCCGGCCTTATGACGGGGCGAAGCGGGGGCACGACGATGCTCTCGTCCACCTCGTGATTGCCGTAAACGCATTCCCCGTATTCTATGCCCTTTGCCGTTTCGACGACGGCGTGGTCGCCGCGATGCAATGAAAGCCCATTCGGACTGAAAAAATAGATTTTGCCCTTTTCGTTGAATTTGATGCTGACGACTTCTATCAATTGAATATCCCCGGTTCCGTAAAATGCTGCGCGGCAGCGCCGCGCCACGCGAAGCTTAATTGCTTTTATTTTACACGGCATCAGCCGTTATGTCAATAGCCGATCACGCATGATTTAGCGTGCGTGCGCGCACGGGGAACGCGACTGCGCCGCGCCGGCGGCCTAAAATCTTCATAGTTAAGATAAAGCATGAAAAACCTCCGTTTATTCCAAAGCGGCGGCGCCTGTCCGACGCCGCCGCTTTTCGCGTTTGTTATTACGAAATTATTTTGCTTTTTTGCTGTCGTCGAGCCATTCGATGTCCCGGCGGCCCTGGCCGAAGGCCTCGGCGCCCTCGGGGACTGTCCACATCATCGGGGGCGGGGCGGCTTCGCCGTCGGAGCCGGCGGGCGGGGCGAAGTTCTTCATCATCTCGGCCATACGCGCGGCGGCTTTTTCGTCGCGCTCGGGCGCTGTGAGGCAGTAGTCCTCGATCGTCGCGTTCAGGCCGCGGAGCTGCTCGGCGCGCTGCTCGCCCGTGTTGTGGTCGGGGAGGACGATGATGCGGCCGTTTTCGATGCCCTCTTTGAGGATCTCGGCGAGCTCTATGGGATCGATGCCCGTCGCGTGGACGGAGCGCAGATGCTTCATCGTGCCTTCGGACACGTGGTAGCCGGTGTTCTTAAGATGCTCGGGGCGGAATTTTTCGGCGTTGCCGATGTTGGAATTGATGTTGCCGGGGCAAAGGACCGTGGC
>JAISAA010000282.1 GCA_031266955.1 Oscillospiraceae bacterium
TCGCCTGCGCGGCGGGCGCCCCATTTCTTTGCGGAAAGAAATGGGGGAAAGAACCGCCAAAGGAAGTGTCCTTTGGAATCCTCTGAATCGCGGGGGCTTACGGGGGTTGTTCGCAGTTGGTAGGCGCGGCGCTGTCATTTGCGGGCTGTTTCGGGGGACGTGGTGCGATGGCGCTCTACGTCAACACGCGAATCGATGCGTTTCGCTGCCGCCCTGCTGTGCGCGTGAAACCCCTCCGCCCCTGCGGGGCGGAGGGGTTCGTTCCCCGTCCAAACCAACGGTGCAGGCGTCTCGATTCGCCTTGATTAAAAACGATGCACCACCGAAAAGGCCGCATCCCCCGTCCCCCCTTTGAGGGGGTTTCCAAAGGGGGACCTCCCCCTTTGGCGGTTCTTTCCCCCATTTCTTTCCGCAAAGAAATGGGGCGCGGGCGCCGCGCAGGCGCATAAAAGCACAAACAAAAAGTATGCAGAAAAAAAGATTTATCGCCGCACGGCGACTTGCAACGTGAATGTAAATCTTGTCATCCCACCGGCGGAGCTGACGAAAATATCTTCATTGTGTTTATCCAGAATTGTTTTTACAATGTAAAGCCCGAGCCCGACGCCCTCGCGGTCCACCCCGCGCGAGCGGTCAGTTTTATGGAAGCGGTCGAAAATGAGCGGCATTTCGCTCTCCGGGATGGTCTCCCCCTCGTCTTCTATTGAGACGAACGCGCGGCCGCCCTGCTTCCACAGCGCTATTTTAAGCGCGGTTTTCTCCCGCGCGAATTTTACCGCGTTGTCCAGCAGGTTGTAGACGACCTGCGTGATGGCGTCCTTTTCCCCGACGACGAGGACTGGCTCCTCCGGCAGCTCCGGCAGGACCTCCAGCTCTTTCGCCTCCAGCTTTGAGAGCATTCCGACGAGCGTTACGCGGATGAGCTCGGCTAAGTCAAACGTCTCCCGCGCCGCCTCGCCCCCCTCCGCGCTCAGGCGCGACACGTCGAGCAGCGAGCGGACAAGGCGCGACAGTCGCCGCGTTTCGGCGGATATGACGCCGAGATATTTCGCCTCGCTCTCCGGCGGGATGGTTCCGTCGAGTATGCCGTCGGCGAAGCCGGCGATCACGGTCATCGGGGTTTTCAGCTCGTGCGAGACGTTGGCGATAAGCTCCCGCCGGCGCGTTTCGCTGCGCTCCATCGCGTCGGCCATGGCGTTGAACGAGCGGGCGAGCTCACCGAGTTCGTCCGCTCGCTGCGTATCGGAGGCGCGCGCGGTGAAGTCACCGCGCGCGAAGCGGCGGGCGGCGCGCGCCATCGCGTTTATCGTCTCGGTCTGTTTTTTCGTCGTCAGCAGGGAGACGGCGAACGCGACGCACATAACAATGACGGCGAGCAGCGTGAAGTTTGACGAAAAGCGCCGCCACATATCGCTCATCTCGCTAAAGCCTATTGACACGAAAAGATAGCCGAGAACGTAAGTTCCGCTGAAATCCTCGCCGAGTATGAGGGAGCCGACTGCGTACCGCCGCTCGCCGTAGACGTCTGAAAACGCCGCGGCGGAGAATTCCCGCCCGGCGAGCAGGGCCTGCGTCGCGTCGTCGCGGACTTTTTTGCCGATGTGCGGGCAGACAAGCTGCTCGTCGGAGCAGGAAATGACGATGCCGTCCGTGTCTGCGATGATAATATCGTACCCCGACGCGCGGGAGATCATCGACAGCGACATTCGCGTCTCAAACCCCGCCAGGTCCGGCCCGTAATACCGGCTTTGCGCCGCAATATACCGCAGCGTTTCGCGCGCCGCGCCGGACATCGCCTCCCGCCGGGCGGACGTCAGCGCCTGATAGCTCCATACGGAAAAAGCCCCGCCGAGCACGGTGAACGACAGCAGAACCGTGACCGCCGTCGAAATGAAATTTTTGACATAGATAGACCGCCGCACGGCTATGTCTCCAAAACCTCGAACTTATAGCCGACGGACCAGACTGTTTTAAGGCTCCACTGCTCAGACACGCCCTCAAGCTTTGAGCGCAGGCGCTTTACGTGAACGTCTATCGTTCGCGTGTCGCCGAAATAGTCAAAGCCCCACACCTCGTCAAGAAGCTGGTTTCTCGTAAAAACCCTGTTCGGCGAGGACGCGAGGTGGAATAACAAGTCCATTTCCTTCGGCGGGGCGTCCACCTTTTTCCCGGCGATGACAAGCTCGAAGGAATCCATATCTATTATAAGCTTGTCGAACACAAGCTGTCTCGCCGGTTCCTCATCCTTCGCGGATTCCGAGCGGCGCAGTACGGCGTGTACGCGCGCGATCAGCGCTGGCGCCTCAAACGGCTTTGTTATATAGTCGTCCGCGCCCATTTCCAGGCCGGAGACTACGTCGGGCGTTTCCGTCTTCGCCGTCAGCATTATTATCGGGGTGTTTGACGAGGCGCGAATTTCGCGGCACACGTCCCAGCCGTCGAGCACGGGCAGCATAAGGTCGAGCAATACGATGTCGGGCCTGACGCGCTCGAATTCCGAAATGCCGAGCGCGCCGTTCGCCGCCTCCGTCACCTCGAAGCCGTCTTTTTCAAGATACAGGCG
>JAISAA010000030.1 GCA_031266955.1 Oscillospiraceae bacterium
CCTGTCCTGCGGGACGTTTCCTTTGAGGCGTCCCCCGGTGAGGTGATCGCCCTGCTCGGCGGCAACGGCGCGGGCAAGACCACGCTGGCGCGGACGCTGTGCGGCTTGCATAAAAAAGCGTCAGGTGAAATTACGTTAAACGGGGCGAAGGTATCCTGCAAGGCGAGAGCGGGGCCGTTCTACCTCGTTATGCAGGAATCGGGCTATCAGCTGTTTACGGACAGCGTGGAAAACGAACTGCTGCTGTCCGGAAACAGGCGGAGCCGCCCCACGCCGGAAAAGGTGGAGACGATTCTGACGGAACTGTCTCTTGCGGATTTCCGGGAGCGGCATCCGATGAGCCTTTCGGGCGGGCAGAAACAGCGGACGGCAATCGGTACGGCGATGGCGCATGAGGCGCAGGTTCTCATCTTCGACGAGCCGACCAGCGGGTTGGATTATGGGAATATGCAGCGGGTGGTCGCGGTAGTCGGGCGGCTTCGCGCGGAGGGAAAGGTGATATTCATCATTACCCACGATTACGAACTGCTGCTGGCCGCCTGCACGCGGGCCTTCGTATTGGACGGTGGCAAACTGACCGCGGACTTTCCTCTGACGGAGGAAAACATCAGTAAGGTAAGGGAGGTTTTTTCATGAACACAAACAAGCTGAGGGCGAAAGACCTCATTTTACTCGCAATTTTCAGCGTCGTGTTTATCGCGGTGTATATGGCGTGTTCGGCGCCGCTGGGAATGCTCGCCCCGCTCTACGCGTTCTGCGTGGTAATCCCGATGATCCCGTGCGGCATCGTGTGGGCGTATCTGCGGACGAAGGTGGCGAAGCCGTTTGCGATATTTATTCAAGGCGCATTGTTTGCAGTGATCCTGTTTGTTTTAGGCGGCGGCTGGTTTGTCGCGATCGGCGTCTTTGCCGGCGGGATTCTTGCGGAACTGTTCGCGGGTGTGGGAAAGTACAAGAGTTTCAAGTGGAACGTTGTCGGCTACGCGGCGTTCGCGGTGTGCTTCCACCTGGGGGTATTTCTCATGATATTGATCGCGCGGGACTATTACTACGACTACGGCATAACGAACGGTTTATCGTCGGAGTACATGGATGCGCTTCTCGGCTTCGTGAGCGGCCCGCTGTTGCTTCTCACCTCCGCATTGTCCGCTGCCGGCGCGATAATCGGAATGCTGCTCGGCAGGGCGTTTCTCAGAAAACATTTTGAAAGGGCGGGTATCGTGTAATGAATACAAACAAACTCAAGGCGAAAGATCTTATCTCACTCGCAATTTTCAGCGTCGTGTTTATCGCGGTGTATATGGCGTGCGCATTGCCGACGGGACTGATCGTGCAGCTCTATCCGTTCTGTGCGGGAATCGCGATGATTCCGTGCGGGATCGTGTGGGCGTACCTGCGGACGAAAGCGCCGAAGCCGCTGGCGATACTGATCCAAGGCATCCTGTTCGCAATCATCGTCTTTATTATGGGCTCCGGCTGGTTCGTCTCGGTCGGCGTTTTGGCCGGGTCGGTTCTCGCGGAGCTGTTCGCACGGATCGGCGCGTACAAAAGTTTTACATGGAATGTGGTTGGCTACGCGGCGTTCGCGGTCTGCTTCAATTTGGGGATGTTCGGAATCATTCTGTTTGCGCGGGATTATTACTACGATTTCTGCATTGAGAGCGGCATGACGCCGGAATATATGCAGGAACTTTTGAGTTTCATAAGCGGCCCGCTGCTCGCGCTGTCCTCGGCGCTGTCCGCTGCCGGCGCGGTCATCGGGATGCTGCTGGGGCGCGTATTTTTGAAGAAACATTTTATCAAAGCGGGAATTGTGTAAGGGGTGCGAATATGGACAAAATAGCGGTAATCTACTGGAGCCGTACCGGAAATACGGAGACGATGGCAAAGATGATCGCGCGCGGGCTGCGGGACGGTGGTATCGAAACGGAGCTTATGCGGGTAAGCGAGACAGACGCTTCCGTCATTGAGCGGTATAACAGCTTCGCTTTCGGTTGCCCCGCGATGGGGAAAGAGGTTTTGGAGGAAAAGGAATTTGAGCCGTTTTTCGCGGAAATCGAAAAGCGTTTGCAGGGCACGCCCGTTGCGCTGTTCGGTTCCTATGGCTGGGGAGACGGCCGGTGGATGCGGGACTGGCAGGCGCGCGTGACCGCAAGCGGCGCGGAACTGTTCGAGCAGGGTTTGATTTTTCAAACTGAAAGTCCGCTCGTTACCAAAATCAAGCGGGCGTTCGGGAAAGACAAAAAACCGGACGAGGCGGCGTACCTTGCTTTTGGCACGCGGTTTGCCGCACATATCAGAGCTGAAAGGAGAAGATGAAAATGCAGAAATCGAAGAAAAAACCGGCGCAGCCCAAGACGGGGTTCGCGAGGTTCATTGAACTCGCCATGATGAAAAAAGCGCTCGTCGTCGGCTCGCTGATATTGTCCGTCGTGGCGGCGGTACTCAGCTTCGTGCCGTACGTATCCGTCTACTTCATCATAATCAAGGCCATTGAAGCCCTGCCGAATGTTGCGGATGCGGATGCGGAATATATTATCCGCTGGGGGTGGATCGCCTTCGCGGGGGCGGTCGGCAAGATACTCGTCTATTTCGCGGCGCTGATGTGTTCTCACCTCGCCGCCTTCGGTACGCTCTACAAACTGAAGGTCGATTTCGCGTCACATCTCGCGCGGGTGCCGCTTGGCTTCCACGTACTTATCGGCAGCGGGAAGCTGCGTAAAATCACGGACGAGAACATAGAGAAAATCGAGGGTTTTATCGCTCATCAGCTGCCCGATCTCGCCGCGGCCATTGTCGCGCCGGTTTTGCTCTTTGTCCTGCTGTTCGTGGTGGACTGGCGTTTCGGGCTGGCTGCAACGGTTGGCATCGCCTTAGGGCTGTTCTTCTATGCTCGCATGGTGGGCAATGAGGGCTACCGGGCGAATATGGACCGCTACCAAAAGGCGCTGGATGATATGAACAACGCCACGGTGGAGTATATCCGCGGCATCTCGGTGGTAAAAGCGTTCCACCAAACGGTGTACTCGTTTCGGCGGCTGTACGATTCCATTAAGCAATACACGACATGGATCATCAAGTACACGCTCCAAATGCAAAACGGCTACGCTGCTGCCGTGACCATCGTGCAGAATGT
>JAISAA010000338.1 GCA_031266955.1 Oscillospiraceae bacterium
TTTTTGTTTGTGCGCAAAGGACGGCGGGCGGGTGTGGACACCCGCCCCTACACCGGGATTTCGCAACCGTTCCCGTAGGGGGCGGTGTCCACACCGCCCCGCCGTTCCCCCGTCCGTAGTACTGCGAAATATCTAAAACTTGTCGTAAAATGACATAGATGCAATGCAGCGCAACGAAAAAGAGCGGCAGTTTCTGACAACTTTTAGACGTTTCAGCGTAGTAGGGGTAACCGTCCCGCGTCCGGTTTACGGGGATGGGCGGATTACCATCCGCTTTTACGGCGCAACACCTTGTAGGGGCGCGATTTATCGCGCCCTGGTCGGAATACACATCCGAACCGTGTATACGCGATGTGCAAAACAGGGCTCGATAAATCGCGCCCCTGCGAACGGGAATCGTCGCGCCGCCTGCGGCGTACCCCGTGCCCGCAGGCAGCGCCGCGCTTCACGCGGACGTATGATTGCACGTGCGTGCGCGCACGGGCTTACGCCGCATTCGCGGCGACGTCGCGCAATAGCGCGTTCCCCGTGCGCGCACGCACGTTCAATAATAAACAAACGGCGCGGGAAGTTCCCGCGCCGTTTGTTTATTTTTTTACGCCTGCCGCGAGCGCGGTTCGCGTTCACGGAACAGCAGCGTCAGGCTCCAGATCGCGGCGATGCCTATCAGGGTATATACGACGCGGGCGGCTGTAGTCGCCGGGCCGCCGCACAGGCGGGCTATCACGTCGAAGCGGAATATCCCGACACTGCCCCAGTTGAGCCCGCCGATGACCGTGAGCGCGAGGGCGATTTTATCGAGCGCCATTGCAAATTTTCTCCCTTTTGCGATTTTTGATTTTGAGCGCGTTACGCACCGTGATTAGTTTTATCGTAAACGCCGATAAAATACGCGGGAGAGAAAATCGAGCGGCTTACAGGCCGAGAATGATTTTTGCCGTTTCGTCGCCCGTGTCCGTGAGGTACGGGATTTTCGTCTCGCGTTCCGTTTCGCGGTTTGCCGAGAACAGGTCTGAGCGCGAGATCTCAGACAGCTTAAAGCGGCGCGCGCCGGCCATAAGCTGCTGCAAGCCGGCGGTGAGCTTGTCCGAAAGCGTCCAGACGCCGACGGCGCCGAGCGGAATTTTCTTCATTTCGTCTTTCCCGAGCTTCTTTTCCACGTCGAAATATCCGGCGAAAAGCTCTTCCGGAGTCGCGGACGGGTTGTCGGAAACGGTGTTCGGCAGGGAATCCCAGTTGCCGTTGAGGCGCTCGCGCCGGTCGGGGAACAGCGCGCCCTCGATATTCGCGCCGAGGAAGCCGGGGATCATAAGCGACCTGCCCATACAGACAAGCTTCACATAAGGCGCCCCGAGCGCAAGCGCCTTGAAGATGTGATCCTCGCGCGCGAGCCCGCCCGCGAAAGCGAGATCGACTACCTTCTGCCCCTTGGCCGCCAGTATGGACGCGTATTCATAGGTCTTGGAGTGTAGGTTTATCGACGGGACGCCCCACGTCTCCATCATATTCCACGGGCTCATCCCCGTGCCGCCGCCGGAGCCGTCCACTGTCAGCAGGTCGAGCTTGGCGTCGGAGGCGAATTTTATAGCCATCGCGAGCGCTTCCATTCCGTAAGAGCCGGTTTTCAGCGTGATGCGCTTGTAGCCGAGCTTGCGCAGATAGGCCACCGAATCCATAAAGTCGCGCTGAACCGCCGTATAGCTGTCGCGGTCGGTATAGCCGAGGCGGCTGTGGCGCGCGAAGGATTTGATGGCGCCGTTTTCAAACGCGGCCTGAACCTCGGGCTTCGTGGGGTCCGGATCGACTATGTAGCCGCGGCCCTTGAGGAACTGCGCGTATTCGAGGCTTGTGACCTGAATTTCGCCGCCGATATCCTTGGCGCCCTGTCCCCATTTGAGCTCGATTACGACCTTGTCGCCGTACTTTTCGATGAGATATTCCGCGACGCCGTTGCGCGTGTCCTCCACGTTCATCTGGACGATGATCGCGCCGTAGCCGTCGTAATAGCGCAGATACACGTCGATGCGGCGCTCAAGCTCCGGGGCGGATTTGATCCTGCCGTTTTCGAGGATCGATTGCTTGTCCACTCCGACGACGTTTTCGCCGATGACTATCGGGAAGCCGACGATCGCCGCGCCGACGGCGAAGGACTCCCAATACTTCGCGGCGATAAACGTGGAGCCGAGCGCGCCGGTCATTATGGGAGCGCGGGATTTCGTGATAACTTCATTTCCAAAGGACGTCTCGACGGAGACGTTCGGGAAAATGCAGTCGTCCGCGTTGTTTGACGCGATGCCGTGCGCGCCGTAGTTGTAGCCCTGGATGCGGAGGTTGTTGTAGCACACGCCGATGTGGTTGATGTTCGAGCTGCCCGCCGTCACGGTTCCGAAGTCGCGCGGGTAGAGCATTTTGCGGCCGCGAAGCGTGCTCATCCACGTTTCGCATTTGCCCCGACAGTCCGCCCGACAGAGCGTGCAGAGCCCGGATTCCGCGGGATTCCCCCGGTTCGCGGTGTTGAGAACGTCGTTGTTCTTTTGGTACTGGATCATAATTATCCCTTTCCGTTATAAAATTATTTTCATATACGCCTTCGTATACAAAAACCTGTTTTGCGGCGGCG
>JAISAA010000353.1 GCA_031266955.1 Oscillospiraceae bacterium
CTGTTCTGTTCTGTTCTGTAATCGTTGTACACCATAGTCACACCTTTTTCAAAATTAATTTTTGGCTTCCATCCCATAGAAAATAGCTTTGAGCAATCCGTCAGCCTCCGCATGATCCCCTCGGGCTTCGATTTGTCAAAAAACAATTCTCCCGTAAAGCCGGAAACGGATTTCAGCAGCTCCGCAAGCTCGCGGATCGTTAAATCGGTTCCGGCGCCGACGTTTACCGGTTGGGCTTCGTTGTAGCGCTCCATGAGGAACAGGCAGGCGTCCGCGAGGTCGTCCGCGTGCAGGAATTCGCGCCGGGCGGCTCCGCTGCCCCATATTTCAACCTTATCGGCGCCGCCGTCAACCGCCTCGCTGAATTTTCGTATCAGCGCGGGCAGCACGTGGGCGTTCTGCAAATCGTATTTATCCCCGTACCCGTAGAGATTCGTCGGCATAACGGAAATAAACTCCGTGCCGTATTGGCGGTTGCAGTATTCACACAATTTCAGCCCGACGATTTTTGCAAGACCGTATGCGGCATTGCTCGGCTCAAGCTCGCCTGTCAGCAGCGACGCCTCGCTTATGGGCTGCGGCGCGTTTTTGGGATATACGCTCGTACTGCCGATAAACAGCAGCTTTTTTACTCCGCTTTTCGCGGCGGCGCTTATGACGTTGAGCTCAATGGCGAGATTCTCGAAAATAAAATCGGCCGGATACGTCGAATTGGCGTGAACGCCGCCGGCCTTCGCCGCCGCCAGAAAAACATACTCCGGCTTTTCCCCTGCGAAGAAAGCTTCAACGTCAGCTTGACGCGTCAAATCAAGCTCCGAATGCGTTCGCCGTACAATATTAGAATAACCGTCGGCCAGAAGCCGGCGCGTCAGAGCGGAGCCCACCATTCCGCCGTGTCCGGCGATATAAATTTTCGCTTCCTTCCGCATTATTTGCCGCATTATTGGCTTGTCCCCTTTCGTTTGAAAATCACAAGCTTCGACGCGATATAATTGAAAATAATCACTACCGCGTTATCGATCAGCTTCGCGGCGAAATCATTCGCGCCAAGCAGGTCTACGAAAATAAACATCACGGCCATATCCAGCGCGCCTGAAATGAGCCTTGCCGTGAAAAACGTCGCCGTTTCATATAACATCCGCTTCGCGCCGTTATCCCGGCTTTCAAACACGACGTACTTATTCGCCAAAAACACCGCGCCGAGCCCGATTATCCACGCCAGCGCGTTCGCCGCCAGATACTGAAGGTTCAGAGCGTCCGCAAAAAGCCGGTAAAGAAGGATGTTCAGCAGCGTGCTGAGCACGCCGACGACGCCGTAGAGCAAGAGCTGTTTATACTTTAGGATCAACTTTTTCACGTTCCGCCTCCTGTTTTCGCAGCAAGCGCGAGCGCGGCTCAAAACGCGCCCTGAACGCAATGCCGAAGTATTTGAAGGTTTCCCAAAAGGAATTTTGAGATTCGCCCTCGTCTCTGGCTTTCCATTTTGCCGGTATTTCATACACCCTTACGCCCAGCCGCAAGGGCTTGAGTACGGTCTCCAGAAAGAACGGATGCTTTAGCTCCTCCCATGCGATAGACTGAAACAGCTTTGTCGGCGCACAGCGGTAGCCGAACGTCATATCCGTAAGCCTCGTGTTGTACAGTATGGAGAAAAATTTTTGAAAAATCCGGTTGCAGAACTTTTTAACGGGGCTATAGCCTTCAAAGCTGCCGCCGTCGCGCCACCGCGAGGCCGTGATCATATCCTGTGGGAACTGCCGCGCCATACGGATAAACTCCGGGATCAAATGCGGGTCAGTCTCCATATCGGCGGAACACAGCAGCGTGTGTGAGCCTCCGGCGAAATCCATACCGTCCCGAACCGCGCCGCCCGCGAACGGCAGCGTCTGCCAAATAATATTCATCGCCAACCCCCGCGCCTCACATTTCGACTTTGCCGTCTCAATCGCCAAAAGACTCGCCGGCGCAGTGCGCTCGCACACTATAACTACAAGCTCTTTGATATCGGCTAAGTCACATTCATCAAGGATGATATCGGCGGTCTGCGTGAATAGATGGGTCTCGTTCAGCGTCGGCAGAAGGATTGAGACGGAGGTGAATGCGTTCATTTGGCGCTCCTTTCAGGCGAAGTCAAATAATCTTGTTGGGGCAGTCCAAAGCTTAAAATATCCATAGTCCTTGAGCAGCGTCGCCTCATTGCGAATATGTTCAGGCCACGCGAACTCCGCGTCTGGCAGGGCGACAATCGCCGCTGTTTCGCCCAGCGCCGTCAGAGCGGAATTGTCAAGGTAGCGTGTACTCGCGCCCCATAAATACGCTCCATTAAAATCAGCCCAAGCCGTAATAACGGGTATATCGTCGGATATGCCACGGATTCTTTTTGGGAACCCAAAAAAAGGATCGTCGAGATAGCCGGATGTAGATAATATTACAGCAGCTCCAGCTTCGTTCGACATATGCACAACGTCTCTCGCATACGCTGTGTTATTGTACGGATAGCTATCTAATGTCAAATCAACAACCTCATATGCACTTGACATCACACACACAACAACTACTAAAAGCGTTATACTGTAGATGTAAAACGCACTTAACCATTTTTTTGATTCCTTTATTTTTATTACCAATATATCAAATGCTTTCCCTGATATAAAAAAGAGCGCTATTGAAGTGAAAATTAAATATCTCTCAACTTGCATATTATTGACCGGGTCATAATTCATGTATGAAATTACAACAAAAAATATATTTAATGCAATTACAGAAAAACATAGATAAACAAGTAATGCAGATTTATCCGTAATCTTCTCTCGGATATATTTCATAGCTATGTATATCGCGCCACCAATAATTGCAATGATTAATGCAAATTTGCATATTGATAATACACCATCTATGCTCATTACTGAAGTGGAACCAAATACAATTGGATAACCCGGCATTGTAACGCTGCGATTAGTTGCATAAGGATAGCCAACCATGCCTAATAATGCAAATAATATTGTTGGAAGATACGTAGGCAGAGCATCAATCCCCGATATTATTGGGTGGCCTATGGATTCAATAATCAAATATTTCCCGAGAATATAATAGACTGCAACACCAACACACCCAACGATAAATGCTGTTATCTGAAATATGTATTTTGACCTAAAGAGATTTTTAATGTCTTCCTCAACCAAAAATTTTATAAAATAAAACAAGGTAATAGGGAGCAAAGCGCACGCAAAATACAATAACCCGAAGTTAATACAAACAAAAAATATGACTATATAAAATATCGCAAGAGAAGCCCAGTTTTTCCTGAACGAAATATTATTGTTCTCAAATCTCAAACAATTGTCAAAATGCAAAATCATTGCTATCACTTGCCATACGTAACCAGCTGCAGATACAAATAATAATCCGCCATATAATAAATCAGCGACCGAATAGAGAGAAAACACTAAGCATAATATTATGAATTTTGCATCCAATGACATTCCTGTGTTTTGTAGCACACGAAACACAGCACAAACAAATATTATAGTCGAGAAACAATTTGCTATGCCGTATGCAACTCTTGCATTTCCGATAAGTCCAAACAATGGTGCGGCAATCATTATGTTTGTTCCTACTAATGGTTGGCTTTGAAACGAAAATTCGCTTAGTATTATGCTCTTTGTGCGCCACATCTCTCGAGTCGCTTCGTAATACACACTTGAATCCAAACGTGAAAAATAGTCCCCTAAGAACAAATTCGAAATTATAATAAGTGTAATTTCAATTATAAACGAAGCCGTAAGTACCGGATTGAGATGACGAGCCGACTTTAATTCAATTTTGCTTATTTTTCTATCGTACTGTTTTTTAATGAATTTATTTGTTAATATTTTCATAATTTGCATTGTGCACACCTTTCAATAAATTATATGGATGCAGTTTATCTAACGTAAGTTACTCCAGCATCTATCCAAGTATCAAAGGCAATTGAGTCAACCACATGATTATATTTATTATCATAGACAACGATATTAAACCCCCTTACATTTTTAGCATATTCAACATCATCAACTATTATTGAACTGTAGCGTTCTGGAATGCCTACGCTTTTCACCTCAAACGATTTATTGTCAAGTAATTTACCGCTATACGATAACTCATCGTCTTGCTTCATACCTATCTGTTCATAAATTACTTCTCCATTACTTATTACGCCGATAAAAGGAAATCCGAATTTGTTTGTAAACTCTGTCTCAAATCCTATCTGAGTAAGTGCGGTAAGCAATTGAATATCGAGCGAGTAGGTCGCTTCGTCCATAATAGAGAAAAATATCGTGTAATCGTCCTTAGAAGATTCTATCAAATCAAGATAACTTAACATATTCTTCGTAAGCCCAAATCCTGCGTTTTCTTTTTCCCGCACATAACGAATATAGCCTTTATTTATATGTTCATATTTTGCATCATTACGTCGATCTGGCAATTGATAATGTTTCTCCAAGACTTCACCAAGGTAATTTGTAACTTTAAGTGCTCCAATAAGATTAAGGTGGGATGGATCTCCGAAATCTGTTTCAAATGATACACCGCTTGATTCAATTATAGCTGCCGTATTAAAATCATAATATGGTACTTCATATAGCTTCGCAAATGTTTCAACCGCGGCAAAATCTCTTTCTGCCCATCCTTGATGAGGACTCTTATATAAAATTACCTCTATATTATTCGCCTTGCATAATTCAATTGTTTTGCTCAAATATTCATATGCATCAATATTATATGCAGAGACTCCAGTCACTGTTTTTTCTTCCCAACCATCAAATTCAACAGGTTGCATTTGATGGTTATCAAGATGATATCCATAATGATATGTTGAATGTTCCTCAGGTTTAAATTTTAACAATAATTCTGGATAAATTGATTTCCATGTCGTGTGATATTTTAATAGCGGAAATATATAACTAATCAATGAATCCGCGCCATCTGATTTGCTGTGTTCTACAACTCCCTCGAATTTTCCCTGCGACATACGCAAAAAGTCAAATGTCACTCTAAAAAAGGATTCAGCTGAATTCGGATGCACTAATGTAAATGCTTCTAGAAAAACAACCTTAGGCGTTTGTGTCTTCAATAGCTCTATTAACATATAATACCCCCCCATTGGCGGTTGATTTCCGGTTCCTAAGTTAATCGCGCTAAGGCCGTAATTACCATATAATTCAAGCGGAGAAAAACTTCTCATAGTCGTGCTGGGACCAAGCGCAACAACATCTATAGTATCGTTTGGTATATCATAAATTGCATTAACATTAGCAGAGCTGAACCAACTGTTACCGCCCCACTCTATAACTTCACTTGAATCCCACTTTGGCAGCATAATCCACGTCAGCCTGTTAAACATCCCCGTGGCGAGGGCTATGAAAATCACCGTGCGCAGCAACGGTTTGTATCTGTTGAGCATGATTAAAACGCCTCCTTAAAATTGTCCGTAAATAAAGTCCGCGGGATCATAATGCTCGCCGTACATTCCGAATATAAGCACCGCCGCGAACAGCGCGAGAAAAACAATCCAACGGAATATAATGTTCTGTTGCGATAGCTTGTACCGCACCCCTTCTACCGTTCCGTACTGCATCTTTGAGATAATAAATAAAATGAGCAGTCCAAATATCATCACCCAAAAATCTTTTGCGTCAAGTCCCAAATTGTAAAGCGAACCGTCAACCATTACCCACGGATTATACTTGAACGCCCGGCGCCACATTCTAAACCCGTCTGTCAAATCTGCGGCTCTGCCGAAGGATACGCTCAGCGTAAACAATATCCATGTGCGCATACGCGAGAAGAGTGTCCAGCTCCACGCGCCTGTGTTTATGCGCAGCCACTTTATTAGCCGCTTGAACCCCGGTTCCAGCAGCAATCCGCCGACTATCATTACAAAGAAAAACAAACCCGATGAACATATATACTTCCACGAACCGCCGTGCCAGAATCCTATACTGAACCAAGTGATCAGCATTCCTATATACGTCGCAATATCTTTCCCCGCTTTTTTACCAAGACGTTTTGCGCAAAACGCGCGAACTGATTGCAGCCAGCGCGATTTCAAAGTCGGATACAGCACATAGTCTTTCAGCCAAACCCCCAGCGTAATGTGCCAGCGCCGCCAGAATTCAGACAGGCTTGTGGAATAAAACGGCGTCTTGAAGTTCTCCGGCAATTTGATTCCAAACATCTGCGACGCGCCGATAACTATATCCATACATCCGCTGAAATCGGTGTACAGTTGCAGTACATAACTAACAGCGCCAATAAATATATACGCGCCTTCCAATTTTGTGTTGCCATACACCGACGCCACAATTACCGCCAAACGCTCGGCAAGTACAAGCTTTTTAAACAACCCCCACAAAAATCGTTGAGCGCCAAAGGAGAGATTCTCGTAATTGAATTTCCCCCTGCCAAGCAACTCATTTTTTACATCCGCAAAACGCGTAAACGGCCCTGACGTCATCTGCGGAAAGTAACCCGCGAATAGAACAATTTTAAATGGGTTTTTTGTAGGCTCAATCTTTCCCCACGACACATCAAGTACGTAAGAAACGAGTAGAAATGTGTAATAGCTTATACCGAGCGGTATCGTCCTCGTCGGGTATGTCAGATCGCTCAATATTCCCGTTCTATCCCTTAGCCAGCGCGTGTTGTCTATAAAAAAGCTGTTTTCTTTAAAAAATATCAAAACAGCTATCATAGGCAGAATTGCGGCTGCCGTCAAGATAGCCTTGCGGTTGCCGTTCTTACCGATCATTATCGCCATCAGCCATGCAAACACGGCGGTCCCCGTAAATATCAGCGTTGGTATAACGCCGCAAGATATAAGAAAGAACAGCGCGCTCGCCAGCAGCACAACAACATAACGGAACTTTTGAGGCGTAATATAATACGCCAATAAGGTTACGCCGAGAAACGCAAAGAACGCAAAGGATACTATAGACATTCTTATCCTCCTAATTCCCCGCGGTTACGGCGATATTTTGTCCCGTTACCGTGTCCGCGCCAGAGGATAGCAGGAATTCAAATGCCGGAACAACATCGTCCACTGTTAGCAGCCGTTTGATAGGGCTGTTTGATATATTTACCTCTTTAACAATATCCGGCACACGCAAAAATTTGGTGTCAATCATTGACGGCGATACTCCGTTAACCGTCACGCCCTTTGCGGCATATTCCGCCGCAAGCGACTTCACAAGTCCGTGCAGCGCATGTTTGGTGCAGGTGTACGCTGTTGAATACGGTTTTGCCGGTTCCCATACCATTTGCGACGATAGCATCATCACAACTTTTCCATATCCGGCTTTTACCATAGGTGGAATAAACGCCTGACAGCACATCACAGCGGAACGGAATGTTATATCAATTTCTGTCTCAAATTGCGTCCACAAGGTTTTCGAGAATTTCTTATTAACAGAAGAAGAAGAAGAAGAAGAAAGATGTACCATATGGGAGATATCGCCGCCCTGTGCGAGCGCCGTCTCCACAAACCGCTCAGTCGATTTCAAGTCGGAAAAGTCCGCCTGAACGGGTATAACCTTATCGCCAAACTTTGTTTGCAGGCTTTCTATTATTGCTGTTGAACTTCTATAGTGACAGATGATCGTATCATAGTTATCCGCAACCCGCCCAATCAGCGCTGCCCCAACGTCTGACGACGCCCCCGTTACAACTAACGTCATTCGGAAACCCCCACCTTCATCGTTCCTCGCAGAATCTTTTCGCTGACGCTATTTGAAATAGAAACCTTTATTACTAACCGCTTAAACATATCGTTCTTCTCGGAAACCTTACCGCTTACGGTAAGGTTTCCGCCGTCGCGCATCAGAAGCGGATTGATAAACTTCACTTCAACTTCGTATATCAAGCTATTCTTTCCCGGCATATACATCCCCGCCAGCGTTGACAGGAACGAAGCCGTAAGCATACCGTAGACAACCCTGTCCGGGTAGCCTTTTATCGCGGCGTATTCCGCGTCATTGTGCAAGGGATTCAAATCTCCGGTAATTTCTCTGAAAGAACGCATTGACGCCTCCGTTATATCAACCTCGAACGACACTTCTTGCCCTATTTCTATTTCTTCATAAGCGTATGTATTCACAGCTGTCCTCGCTGCATAATCATATCGACCGCTTCGCCCACATTTTTCATCCCGGTCACTTCGCCCATGGTAAACTTGAACCCAAAGCGCACCTCAAGGGCAAGGATAAGATTTATGTGCTCGAGACTATCCCAGTCCTCAATATCATCGGCGGTCGTGGCGTCGTTCACTTCGATGCTGTCATCGTCAAAAACATCGCGAAACACTTCGTTTACCGCCGCATAAACCTGTTCTTTTGTCATAACTTGCATACCTCATCAATCAATTAAGATTTTGTTTTATTTGTGCGTAAATTCCCTCGCGATCCAAACCGTTCAGTTTACGCACCTCCGCTGTGGTTCCGTATCCTTTCGCAAAACTGTCATTTAACCCTATGCGCATTAGCGGAATCCCAATACCCGCGCCGGCAAGAACCTCCGCAATCGCTCCGCCCAACCCACCGTTGATGTTGTGCTCTTCAACTGTAAACACTTTTGATAAACCATTAACCGCCGCAATGAGGTCGTCCTTATCCAACGGCTTCAAAGTGTGAACATTAAGCACTTTTACAGATACCCCGTCAACCCGCAACCGCTCGGCGGCGTGAACCGTTTCCGCAGTTATTGTGCCCGTTGAAAATATCGCTATGTCATGTCCTTCCGACAGCGTAACCGGCTTTCCAAGCTTGAATTCATAGGTTTCATCATACAATTCCTCCTCGCCGCTCATACCCAGCCGAACATAAACCGGACCGTCCGTTTCATACGCCGCCCAAACGCACCGCGCCAGTTCCAAGGGCGTCGCCGCCGATATAAGCGTAAGATTCGGCAAGGCGCGAAGCGCGGCTATATCCTCCGTCGTGTGATGCGACGCGCCGAGCGTACTCCATGCACCCATACCCATACCCATACCCATACCCATAAGCTTAACATTGCGCCTCTGGAAACATATATCGTCGCGTATGAACTCATAAGCGCGATACGCCAAGAAGCTTCCCGTGGTATAAACAAATGGCGTTTTGCCCATCTTAGCCATTCCTGACGCAGCCGCCACTTTGTTCTGTTCCGATATGCCAAAGTTAAAACACTGCTTGGGGAAATCCCGCGCCATCATCAGGTCATAATCGGTACCGCTGTCGGAGAGCAAAGACAAGACGCCGCGATCCTTTTGCATTATTGAATACAGCGCTGTTATGTACGCTTTTTGCATCTCTCTAATTCCTCTTCCGTAATATCAAGCTCACTTATAAATACTTTCAGTTCTTTCCGGCTCGGCATTCTCCAGTGCCACGCCGGATTGTTTTCCATCAGCGACACCCCTTTACCCTTTACTGTCTCCGCCACCACGCAACGCGGCTTGTCTTCGTCCCATTCTCCGTTTAGCGCATACTTCAATTCATCTATATTGTGCCCGTCAACCGTTTTCACCTGCCAGCCGAAAGCTTCAAATACATTTGCTATGCTGTAATCACCGACGATGTTTTTTACATAGTCCATTTTCTGAATCTTGTTGTTATCAACAATGGCTGTAAAATTATTCAGCTTGAACGCCGCGCCGGACATCACAGCTTCCCATATAGAGCCTTCCTGGCATTCACCGTCACCTATGAGCGCATATACTCTGTTGGACTTACTGTCAAGTTTCAATGCTAACGCAATACCTACGCCAATCGACAGTCCGTGTCCAAGCGAACCCGTAGACGCTTCCACGCCCGGTGTATCCAATGTATGCGGCTCTCCGCCCAGCACTCCGCTGGGTTGGCAAAATCTGTACATTTCTGCTTTCGGAAAGAACCCGGCGTCACACAAAACCGCGTACAGCGCAAGGCTTCCATGTCCCTTGCTCAGTATAAAATAGTCGCGCCCTTCCCATTCGGGCTGAGACGACTTATACTTCATTACACCGCCGAGATAGAGTGCAGACAGAATTTCAACCGCCGAAAAAGCCGATGCCAAATGCCCCACTCCGCCGGAATACGCCGCGAGAAATATGTGTTTACGCAGTTCTTTCGGGCTTGCCATCAATTTTCCTCCGCGTTTACTTTTATAACATTCTGTTTATTTGCGTATCCTTCGCTTATATCAAGCCTCCAAACCGCATTTCCATCCGTATCTTCCGAGATTTTTTCGAAACCTTGCTCGCCGTAAAAATCGCGCACTATCGCGTTTTTTGCAGTCGGATAATAATACCCGCGAACTTCCTTCACTCCGCGCTCCAAGGCGAGACGCACAAGTTCGTCCATCATCGCGAACTCCATATCGCGTTTTAGCACCCTGCACGACATAAGCCACAATCTAATGTGGCACAGCGCTTCATCAAGCTCGCCTATTGTAACGCTGACCACCCCGTTGTCACCGAATTTGTCTATAAGCTTGCCGTATAGCGTTATATTGCGCCCGTCATTCGCGGCGTCGGTAATTTCGTTTTGGGTGAATCGCTTTGTTGTCAAGTTGAACTGATTGGATTTATTCGTCAGCTGCGCTATTCTGGACATATACATAGGTGAAAATGGCTTTATCTCCGCTGTCATTTCAAGCGAAAGAAGGTAATCTTTGTAATCGGTAAACCTCGATTGACCGGCTGAGCGCTCAGCATTGCTCTTATACATTTCGGCGCGCTTTATGTCGTCGTTTGAAAAATTGGTTACCTCAAACCACCCATTGCGGTCGATCATTTGAATATATTTCTCGGCTTTTTCAAGCTCCGGCGCCGCAACCCCCGGAATTTGCTGGCGTACAATCTCGCGTTCCGCCGGATTATCATCCACGAACACAAAGCTTTCGGGCAAAAGCGTCAACCCATCCGCAAGCTGAATCAAGTTTTCGCTTTTGGGTTCCCAGTTGGCTTTAATTACGACAAAATCGTCAATTTTCAGCGCGTTATCCGGGCGGGATAGTCCCGCCAGCGCGTTTGCTTCCTCGTTTTTTGAAATTACATTTAGGATAATCCCGAGTTTTTTATGCGCCTTTATGTATGCCTGAAACTCAGCAAACGCTTGTCCAAGAGATGTTTCCTGCCCAATTTCGAGTCCTTCAGCGCCGTCGTCGCCTACAACGCCTCCCCAAAGCGTATTGTCCAAATCAAGCGCGAAGGCTTTTTTATTCTTTCCATATATCGACTTGATAATGTTTGCCACGTTATGCGCAAGATAAGGGATTGCCGGCAACGATAACGCGTATTTGTACATGTGCCAATAGAACGGTTCCGACCAGCGTTCTAATCCATAATCCGCGGATATCCAGTTAATGTCGCTGATGAAAAAGTTCTCGTGTGTTTGCGCAAATTCCGCAAATTTGAGATTTAGCCGCGTAATAAAATTAACGCGCCCCGAACGATCGCTCGCATCCTTGTTTCCCATAAGGCGATAGTACGGATATTCAAAGTTGTTTTGTATGATCGGGCAAGAATAATCGCCCGCGAGCTTTATCCACATTGAACTAAATTTTTCATATTCGGCGGCAAGCAGACCGTCAATAGCGTCAACATCGTCTCCGGACTCGGGATATAACGTAATGTTGCGGTTAGACGTGTGGATGAATATGACATTGGGCTTAAACGCCGTCAGCTCCGGCGTTCCGAACATGGCGTCTTTCCAGTATTGAGCAAATTCGGATTCATAAAAGTCAGCGCGGATGCCATGCTTCAACAAGAACAAATCCAGCATTTTTCGAACATTATCCGTCGTTGATCCGCCTAAAATCGCAATACGTCTGTTCTCAAACTGCCCCTGTTTTCCAAGCAGTTCACGCTTAATAGATCTATATTTTTGGATTAATTCTTCACCGTCAAAGGGATAATCCAGATTCTGCAACAAATATAACACCTCCTCGTTTATCTCGCTGGTTTATTAGAACTAGCACGCTTTCGTTTTAAAATAATAACCACCATCACCACCCCAACCACCGACACAAGAACCCCCGCCACTGGCGCGGGACCTGGACGAAATACCAGCTCCACCGTATGACGTCCGGCTTCGAGCTCCACGCCCGTAAACGCGCCCATAACGGGCGTCGTCTCGCGCTCCTCACCGTCTATGCGGATATGCCAGCGCTCATCATACGGTATCGTCAGGAGCAGCGTCCCGTTTTTCTCCGCGTCCACTACACCGCTGATGTGCGTGTCGTCGTATTCCGAAACAAGCAGGGTGCCGGAGCGCAGCTTGTCCACGACTGCCTTGAACGCCGCTTCGTTCACGGGTACGACGTTAATAACGCCCTTGCCCGAAAGCGGGCCTCCCGCGAATTCCGTGTACCGCTCCGGCACAAGCCCCAGAAAAAACAGCGGGCTGCGCGACGCCGTGTTTACGCGCACAACGTCGCGGTCCTCCAAATCAAGCGAGAGCTTTACGGAGAGCTTTGTGCCGACGGGAAGCGGAGCGAGATACATTCCCGGCGCGTCGGCGGAACGGTAATGCACGCCGTCGATATACACCTCCAGGCTCTTTACGTTGGAGTCGGCGGAATAGCTTACGACAAGCGGTCTTTCGTCCTCAACGGTGAACGCCATCACAAGCGCGAGGTCAAGCCCGCGTTCAAGCGGAACGGCGGGGGCGTATGTAAAGCCGCGTCCGTCGCCGGATAGCTCTACTTTTAAGTTCAGCGCGCCGTCCGGACTCGGGATAAGCGGCTCTCCGTACACGCTGCCGTCAACTCCGGAGAACGCGCGCGCGACGGCGTTCTGATTCAGGAAGCCCGCGCCGGGCTCGTCCGAAATTTCCGGGCTTGCGTCGTTCACCAAAAAGCCTATTGGAAGCGCATACGGGTTTTCGTAGACGCTGAGCTCGCCGGCGTCAAATGCCGGTTCGTAGTACAGCGGCGGGTCACGGCGCATATAGCTGCTGTTTATCGAGTATTTTATGCCCAGCAGCGCGTTCCACAGCGGGGACTCCATTCCGTATGATACGCTGTTCACGCCGCCCCAAAAACCGAATTTCTCCATATTATCGACGAACGCGCCGTTTACCCCCTCCGAGAACGTCGATACGCTTTTGAAGCCGAACAGTCGCCCGTCGCTCTCCGTGTGCCGCGGCGTCATAGCCGCTCGGTAGAATTCCGGCTCCGCGTTCAGCGGGATCAGCGCGGCTTGCATATCGTCATAAGCGCTGAGAATGTATTTTTCGCGCCCCTCGTTTGTCTGCTCCGGCAGCCTGACGGCGGTGCTTACCGCGATCTCGGCTATAAAAAGCAGCGCCAGCGCCGCTCCCGCCGCCCCGGCGCGCCGCACGTTTTTCGAGAACGACGCGACCCAGATGGCCGCAGAATATACGAGTAGCAGTCCCGCATTCACCAGCACGAGCTTATGGTTGACGTAGCCCGGCATCGGGTCTTTCATATAATACCGGAAGTCGAGCATCAAAAGCAGCGCGAGCAGACAGGCCGTGGCGCGCGCGATCGAGCTTTTTCGCAGTCCGCCGCCGCGCTTGTACCCCTCAAACGCGCACATCAGCGCGAAAAACGGGAACAGGAACGCGAAGCGGTGCGGGAGCGCCACGGGCCAGTGGAAGCCGTGGACTGTGTAGTTTATCCAACTGACGGATACCGCGCACAAAAGCGCAAGCAAAACCGCGCCCGCCGCGGCCTTTCGCCTCGGCGCGACCTGAGCGTTGAAGAAAAACAGCGCGAGCAGCAACAGCGTGAAAGCTCCGGAATATATGTACGCCGGGGTCGTCTGCGTAAACTGCAAAAAGTCAACGGGCACGCCGAAAAGCATCATCAGGAGCATATGTGGTACGGAAAAGTACGCCGTAAGCTCTCCGAAGTCCCGGCCGATGTCGTTGTACGCCGTACCGCCGACAGTGCCCGCCGCCGGGATCAGCACCCACGCCGCCAGCAGCAGTCCCAGCGCCGAGGCCGCGGCATAGCGCGCAAAGGTTTTTGAGAGGAATATTCCCGCGGTTTTCCGGGAAACGGCTTCAAACAGATAATATAGCACAGAGCCGAAGCACAGGAACATCCCCATCATAAAGTTGAACATTATCCCCAGCGCGAGCGAGACGCTGTAGAGACGGATATCTCCCGAGTCCATCAGCTTGTCTATACCCAGCGCCACAAGCGGGAGCATCGCGATAGGCAATTCCCAGTTGTACGCGAAAACGTAGGCTATCACCTGTGACGTAAGCGCGTAGGCGACGGAGAGCGCGACGGCGACCGGTCCCTTCCCGCCGTACTTCTTATTGAGGAAATACGCGAAGGTCGCCGCGCTAATGGGTATCTGAAACAGATACATAAGCGCAAATATCTCGGTTATGCGCTCTGCTCCCATCGGGAATCCCAGCCAGATAAACGGGTCGATGAGCGCGACGAGGAAGGAGAAGTACCAGTCGATCCCGAGCCCGCCGCGCCACGAGTAATAAAAGCTGCCGCCATTTTTCAGCTTGTCGTACAGCTCGACCACTCGCGGCGCCATATTCTCCGCGCCGTCGGAGTAGATCATATACCTGTCGCCGAAGGGGTAGACGCCGCCGACCGCGTACGCAAGCAGCACGACGGCAAAGGTAACGGCATACGCCTGAAGCCCGGGCGAGGCGAGCGGGCGCAGAAAATGCCGCGCTCGCCTGTTTATCCCATCCGTCATTTACTAAGCTCCGCGTTTCTTCAGAGTACAGCCGGCGGCGTTTAACCGGGACGCCGCCGGCTGCCGCTTTGACCGCCGATGCTTACTTCGAGTCTTTTTCGCGCGCAAGACGGCGCTTGTTATAGGTCACCGCCGCGGGGACGATGATGACGCCCAGCAGGACGATCATAAATCCGAAGGTCATTGTCGTAGCGCCTTGCTGACGCGATATTGCGGTATTTCCGGCCAGCGCCGCCCCGCCGGGGGCGTTATACAGTACCGACGAGCTTGAGGATGTGCCGCCGCCCGCCAGCGTCCACTTGGCGTATACGGTTATGTTTGCTGTTACCGTGGTGGACGATGTGAACTCGGTGCCTGCGCCGGTGCTGCCGGTGTTCCAGCCGCTGAGCGTATAGCCCGGCTTTGTCCACGCCGGGAAGCTGGCTGACGGCACCGTTCCGCCGCTTGTTACGGTGACTGCCATTCCGGTTTGACCTATACTCTCGGCTTTGAAGGTCACGGTATAAGTGGTGGTTCCGCCGCCGCCGCCACCGCCGCCGGAGCTTCCGCTGTCAGAGCTGCTGCTGCCCGCCGTCGTTTTTGACTCGCCGGCTTTGGCTACGGTCGTGCCGGAGGAGTTTTTGACGTCGCCGGCTTCCTTCGCCACGGTCAGCTTGGTGCCCTTTGTGTCAACGACGGTCCCGGATTCCGCGTTTTCCGTGACCTCGACGTTCGTCACCTTGCCGTTGCCCTTTATAGTCACGCTGCTGGAGTCAACCTTCACGTTCGTAACGGTTGAACCGCTGTCTACGTTCAGCGCGACCCTGTCGCCGGTCGTCGTAATGCTTACGACCTTCGCGCTCTGGAGCTCGACCGTCGTGCCCGCGGCCGCCGTCACGGACGTGACCGCCCCGTTGACAATGACCTTCGTATTCTCCGCGACCTCAACGCTGCTGACTACCGCCGCGCCCTCCACCTTGATGCGCACGGACTGGCCGCCGACCTTTGCGGATACGACGCGACCGACGTTCGACTCTCCTTTTATTACGATACTGTTTGAGCCGCCGCCGTATACGATGAGCCTGCCGGATACGGTGACGCCGTCAAGCGTGACCGTGCCGTTGCCGACGCCTTGGGCAATGATGAGGTCACCGGCTGTGGTCCCTCCCGTGAGCGTCACGCCCGCCGTGTTGACGATCAGCGACTTTGCGGAGTCCGCGGAGCCGTTTTTCTTCACGAGGTCCGTCACAGCGTTATCCAGCGCCTTCATTATCTGCGCGCGGCTGAAAACGCCCGTCGGCATAAACTCGTTGTAGTCGTTGCCGTTGAAGATGTTCGCTTTGCCGAGAGCCGCGGCGTACGGCTTGTACTCGGCTGATATCGCATAGTCGTCCGAGAATTTCGACGCGCCCGTTACGGGAGCAATGCCGAACGCCTTCGCGACGATCTTCGCCGCGAGCTCACGCGTCAAGGGCAGCGCGGCTTCGCTCGCTTCGATCGCGCCCGCCGCTACTGCTTTACGCACGGCTTCCTCGCCCCATAAGCTTGTGTAGCCGGGGAGTGAGCCCGCAAAGCTCTCCGTATACCCGAATGTATTTTCGAGTATTTGGGCGAGCTGCGTCACGTCGAGCTCTCCGTCGGGGTCGAAGGTTCCGAGGTCGGTGCCGTGGAGCACGTCGTAATCGCTCCACCTTTCGATCGCCTCTTCGCCCCAGTGCCCCGCGATGTCGGGATACGCGGGAGCGGCCGACGCCGCTATCGCGATGCCGAGAAGCATCGCTACGGACAGCGCCAGCGCCAGGATCTTTGCCAGTGATTTTTTTGCCAACGGCTTTTTTGCCAGTCGGCTTTTGTCGGGTCTTCGCATTGATATGTACCTCCGTTTTTAGTTTTCGCCTTGATATATGCCGCGGCGTTTCCGCCGGTCAGCACCGTCCTTTTTGCGGCGCGCTTGCCCGGATTCGATGTAACATTTTAGATAAAATGTTACATGACCCAAAAAGCGCTTGCAAACAGAGGCTTTTTCGGAGGTGAGAAGGACGCGGACAGGCGGGTGCGGGGCGAGTCGCGTGGCGGCAAAGGCTTGCGGGGCAAGGAAAAAACAGCCCATGTAACATTTTATCTAAACTGTTACATAGGCTGTTGTCTTCGGACATCGTGGCGGACCTTGCCGTGTCTGGCCGCGTTTGAACTTATTCTACCATATGTGGAACGGCTTGTAAATACATTTTTAGAGTTTTTTCAAAAAATTTTTCAGACCGTAATTTGCCGCTCGTTCGCCGTCATTTTTTCGCGTTTTATTTCCTGCTATTATGTGATCATCTCGCATTTTATCAATTCTTTTTAGTATATACTGGATTTTTTATTCATATCTCGTCTCTTTTTCTCTTTATATCATTTCTTTTAAGCTTCCTAAAATAGATGCCCACAAGCCGGCCGCTCCCGCTCTCCGGAAAGATTGACACGCCCGTAAATGTTATGTATAATGGAGCGCGCACAAATCAAAAATATATTTTATATAGGAAAGAGGAACGCACAATGAAAAAGGCCCTGAAGCTCGCCCTCGCGCTCACGCTCGTTTTCGCGCTCGTTTTCGCCGCCGCCGGCTGCGGCGAAAAGACGCCGTCCGAGAACCAGTCCCCTCCGCCCGACGTTACGGCGGGCGATCAAACGCCGGACGCCGCGTCCGGCGGGAAGCTCGACGACATCAAGAATTCCGGAACTCTCGTCGTTTACACAGACCCAAACTTCGCGCCGTTTGAGTACATCGGCGACGACGAAGCCATCGTCGGCGTAGACATCGCTCTTGCGGAAGAAATCGCCGCGGAGCTCGGCGCGACCGTTGACGTCCGGTCGGCAAGCTTCGATTCCATACTTATGGCGCTGAAGGGCGGCAGGGGCGACGTCGCCATCTCCGGCTTCACTATCACGGAGGAACGCCGCGAGAGCGTGGACTTCTCTATTCCGTATATCGACTCCGTGCAGTATCTGATCCTTCCCGAGGCCGCAGAGGTCCCGGCGCTTGAGGGGCTGGCAGGGCAAACAGTCGGCGTCGCCAAGGGCTACACCGGGCAGCTTCTTATAGAAGGCGAGCTTGAAACGGGCGGCGCGCTCGACGGGCAAAACGTCACCGTCAAAGCGTATAACAGCGCGATGGAGGCCGTGCTCGACCTTAACACCGGTCGGCTCTCCGCCGTCATAATGGACGAATACGTCGCGAAAACCATCGCCGATAACACCGCCGGCGTCAAGGCTGTTGAACTTTGCTACGCCGACGGGACTCTCGCCTCCGAGCAATACGGCGTCGCCGTTCCCAAGGGCAACGAAGCGCTGCTTGAAGCCGTCAACGCGGTGATTGAGCGCCTTACGGCCGAGGGACGCATCGCCGAGTGGGTCGTGGACTACTCCGCCGTCTCATAAACAGCGGGGACGATAAATGACGACCGCGTACGAAGCTGTGACAGCCGCGCTCGAATGGCTCACACGCCAATTTACGATTACCTTCATAACCGGCAACAGATACAAGCTGTTTCTTACCGGTCTGCGAAACACGCTTATCATCGCGTTCGGCGCGGTCATTATCGGCACGTTTATCGGCGCGGTCGTCGCGATGATACGCGTTTACAGCGCGCAAAGCGGCAAGCTTCGCGCGCTCGACAAGCTCTGCGGGGCGTACCTTGCCGTTTTCAGAGGTACACCCATTGTCGTCCAACTGCTCATTATGTATTACATCGTGTTCTCGTTCATCGACAACGGGATATCCATCGCGGTGCTCGCGTTCGGCATAAATTCCGGGGCTTACGTCGCGGAGATCGTGCGGGCGGGCATACTCGCCGTCGATATCGGGCAGACTGAGGCCGGGCGCTCGCTCGGGCTTTCCTCAGGCAAGACAATGCGGCTTATCGTTCTGCCGCAAGCGATAAAGAACATCCTTCCCGCGCTGGGAAACGAGCTTATTGCGCTGTTAAAAGACACGTCCGTCGCCGGCTACGTGACTGTAAAAGACCTGGCCCAGGCGGGAGAGAACGTCAGAACGCTCACCGCCGAGCCTTATTTTTCGCTGCTCTTCGTCGCGGCGGTCTATTTTCTGCTCGTTATGGGCATTACGAAGATACTGCGTATCGCGGAAAGGAGGCTCGCCAAAAGTGATCGTCATTGAGGGGCTCGTCAAGAAATTCGGCGCGAACACGGTGCTGGGCGGAGTTACGGAACGCGTGCGCCCCGGAGAAAAAGTCGCCGTTATCGGGCCCTCCGGCTCCGGGAAATCGACGCTTTTGCGCTGTTTGAACCTCTTGGAGCGCCCGGACGAGGGCCGGATATTGTTCGACGGCGAGGAAATAACCGACCCGAAATGCGACGCGGACAGCGTCCGCCGCCGGATGGGCATGGTGTTCCAGCATTTCAACCTGTTCGGCAACATGACGGTGCTGAAAAACATAACTCTCGCCCCCGTAAAGCTGAAAATAATGACGCCGGGCGAGGCGGAAGAAGCAGCGCGCGCCCTTCTCTCGCGGATCGGGCTCACGGACAAGGCGGACGCTTACCCCGCTATGCTGTCCGGCGGGCAGAAGCAGCGCGTCGCGATAGTCCGCGCGCTGGCGATGAACCCTCGCGTTATGCTTTTTGACGAGCCGACCTCGGCACTTGACCCGGAGATGGTCGGCGAGGTTCTCGACGTCATACGCGAGGTCGCGGCGGCGGGGATGACTATGGTAATAGTGACGCACGAAATGGGCTTCGCGCGCGAGGTCGCCTCTCGCGTAATGTTCATAGACGGCGGGCGCGTCAAGGAAACCGGCCCCCCGAAAGAGATTTTCGACGCCCCGCGCGACCCGCGCCTACAGGAATTCTTATCAAAGGTGATTTAGTCAGCGGCGCACTTGAAATAATGACAGTGCCAAGTCGCGCGTATTGCACGCGGCTCTGCCGCGCGCAATGATAACAATCACGTCGCGCTTTCGCGCGACACGCGACCGGGCGTAGCCCGTAATTTTAATTTGAATATATAATCCGGCTTTGCCGGATTATATATGAGGTAATTGCAATGCAAAGAATATACGCCGACAATTCCGCGACGACGCCTGTTTCAGAAAGGGCCCTTTCCGCGATGCTTCCGCATTTCCGTGAAAGCTTCGGGAACCCCTCGGCCATTTACAGCTATGGACAGGAGGCGAAAAAGACGTTAGAGGGCGCGCGCCGCGCCGTCGCAAAAGCTCTCGGCGCCCTCGGCACCGAGATTTATTTCACGTCCGGCGGAACGGAGGCCGACAATTGGGCGATTTTCGGCGCCTGCGAATCAAAACGCGCCAAAGGCCGCCATATAATTTCTACGGAGATAGAGCACAGCGCCGTCTTGCGCTCCCTTGATAAAATGCGCAACCGCGGCTACGAGATAACGCTGCTGCGCCCGGATAAAAACGGCCAGATCACCCCCGCGCAGCTTGAAGCGGCGATACGTAAGGATACTGTTTTGGTAAGCGTTATGACGGCGAACAATGTCGTCGGAACGGTTCTTCCCATAAAAGAGCTGTGCGCGGCGGCGCATAAACACCGCGTTATTTTTCACACGGACGCGGTCCAGGCGGCGGGGCACATCCCGATAAACGTGCGAGAGCTTGGCGTTGACCTGCTGTCAATATCGGCGCACAAATTCCACGGGCCAAAGGGCGCCGGCGCGCTTTTCGCAAAGCTTGCGCTGAAAATTGAGCCGCAGATCGTCGGCGGCGGGCAGGAAAAGGGATACCGCTCCGGC
The DNA here is from genome assembly GCA_031266955.1 of Oscillospiraceae bacterium. Lineage (GTDB taxonomy): Bacteria > Bacillota > Clostridia > Oscillospirales > Oscillospiraceae > JAIRRO01. Next base: position 20,418 of record JAISAA010000353.1, read on the forward strand.
ACTGAAAACATCCCGGGCATCGCCGGGATGGCGGCGGCGCTGACCGAGTGCGCGGAGAATATGGAAAGCAACACGGCGCGGCTCACCGCGCTGCGGGATACGCTTATCCAAAACGCGCTGAAGATCCCCGGCGTGCATCTGACGGGCGACGCGGTTGACCGCCTGCCCGGTCACGCGTCCTTCGTCGTCGAGGGCGGGCGGGACAGCGCGCATCTGATAAAGCTCTTGGACGAAGAGGGTATCTGCGCAAGCTCCGGCTCCGCCTGCGCCGCCTCGTCAAAAGAAGCGCCTCACGTTCTGACGGCGTTAGGGTACGACGCCGGAGCTTCCCGCGGCGCGCTGCGAATCACACTTTCGCATCTGAACACCGAGGAAGAGGTTATATCGGTCTGTGAGGCGCTTCCCCGCGTAATCGAGCGGTTCCGGCGGATGAAAGACCCGAAAATTCTCTGAGCCTCCGGCGGCGCGGGCAAAGCGGCTTGACAACGCCCGGCAAACGGTGTAAAATTTCAACGCGCCGCGCGCTTCTCCGCACGCCCCCGTAGTT
>JAISAA010000078.1 GCA_031266955.1 Oscillospiraceae bacterium
GACGCCGTAATGACGCCGCCGGAGCTCGCCCGGCTGTTTTCGCTGCTCGCCTCGCGCCGCGACGTCGGGGTCATACCCGTGTCGCTCGACCGCGTTACGGTCGGAGATATGGCGATGAATCGCCGCCGCGATATCAGGGCGCTTATCGTGATAGGCGCGTCCGATGCCAATATGCCGTCGCTGCCGGGCCTGTCCGGCGTGCTCTCCGACGCCGAGCGCGACGAGATGATCGAAAATCTGAAAATACCGCTGCGCGACAATTCTGAGCGGCTGCTTTACCGTGAGATGAACGTCATATACTCGGCGCTCACACTGCCGTCCGAAAAGCTGACAGTGATCTATCCGGACGGAGCGGGGGCGCGGGCGTCGTTCATCGTAGAGCGGCTTCAAGGCGTGCACGGACTCGTTCCGCGGCGCCTCGGCGAGCTTGAGTACAGGCCGGTTTCAGAGCTTACGGCGTTAGCCCGCGCGAGGGCCGATACAAATGCCGGTATAGGCTCCGGGCGCGGGACGTTGTCCGGCGGCGCCGCCGCGAGGCTTTACGGAAAAACGGCAAGGCTGTCGGCGACGCGTATAGAGAAGTTTTTCTCCTGTAAATTCGCCTTTTTCATACAAAACGGTCTGCGCGCGAGACCGCGCCGACCGGAAAAGTTCGACGCCGCGCGCGCCGGGACGTTTACGCATTTTGTCTTGGAGCGGACGGCGGCCGCCGTCCGGGAGCTCGGCGGCTTCAAAAACGCCTCGGACGACGACGTCCGGGAGCTCATGCGGCGATTTTCGCAAGAGTATATCGACGACGGCTTCCCGGAAAGCGGGCCGGGCGCGGCGCGGCTGCGGTATCTACTCTCCCGGCTCGCCGCCGACACGGAGCGCGTGACGCTCGACCTGAAAGGAGAGCTCGAACGCTCCGACTTTGAGCCGTTGGAATTCGAGTCGGCCTTCCGCGCCTCAGCCGCCGACGGAGAGCTCGAAATATCGGGGATCATCGACAGGGTGGACGGCTGGACGCGCGGCGGCAAGCTGTATATCCGCGTCGCCGATTACAAGACGGGGAAAAAATCGTTTTCACTGTCGGATATTTATTACGGAATGAATATGCAGCTGCCGATATATATGTACGCCCTCGGACGCTCGGGGGAATTTGAGACCGTTCCCGCCGGCATACTCTACATCCCGGCCCGCGACGAGCTTTATCAGGCGGACAAAAACGTCGGCGACGAGATAATAGCCGCGGAGCTGGCGAAGTCCAAGCGGCGGCGCGGCCTGCTGCTGAACGTCCCGGAGGTCATCGACGCTATGGAGCGCGGCGCGGAAAAGCGCTATCTTCCCGTGCGGGAAAAGGATGGGGCGTACACCGGGGACTCGCTTGTCACGGGCGAGCAGCTTGAAGGCTTGCTGGCGTATGTCGGGGACACTCTTCACGGCGCGGCGCGAGAGCTCCGCGGCGGAAATATCGCTGCCGACCCGTATTTCAAAAGCGATACCGACAACGCCTGCCTTTACTGCGAATACAAGGCGGCGTGCCTGTTCGGTGCGTTCCCGGCGGACAAGCCGCGCGCATTGCAGGGCATTTCGGCCAAAGAGTTCTGGGAGAGGATAGGGCGTATCGATGGGCGGTAATTTTTCACCGACGCCGGAGCAGCGCGAGGCCATCGACGCCCGCGGCTCGGCGCTGCTTATTTCGGCGGGCGCGGGCTCCGGCAAGACACGCGTTCTGACCGAGCGTCTGATGTCTTATCTCAACGACGAGCGCGCGCCCTGCGATGTGGACGATTTTTTGATAATCACATACACGCGCGCCGCCGCGGGCGAGCTTCGCGGCAGGATCATCTCGGCAATATCGGAGCAGCTTCGAGCCGACCCGAAAAACCGCCGTATGCGCCGCCAGTCGGTACTCGCGCACCGCGCGGAGATAGATACGATACACAGCTTTTGCGGCAGGATCGCACGCGAAAACGCCCATATTCTCGGAATTTCCCCGGATTTCCGGATCGCGGAGGAAAGCGAGTGCGCGGCTATAAAGACCGCCGTCGCGGAACGCTTGCTCGATGCGCGGTATGAGCGCCTCGACGAATATAAAAGCTTTTCGCGGCTCGTAGATACGCTCTCCCCCGGCAGGGACGACGCGCGGCTCGCGGAGCTGACGCTCGATATGTATGGCAAGCTGCGCAGCCATTATGACGAGGAGCGCTGGATAGCGCGGCGGCTTGAAGACCTGCGCCTTGGCGCGCTGTCCGACGCGTCCGATACCGCGTGGGGGCGCCTTATCCTGAAAAAAGCGAGTCAGATCGCCGGGTATTGGAGCACCCGCGCGTTATCGGTGCTCGATGGGCTTGACCCCGGCGGCGAGGAGTACAGGCTGTTCGGCGCGTGCTTTGAGTACGCGAGCTCCGGCGCGGACGCGTTTCTCGCGGCGTCGCAGCGAGGCTGGGATGACGCGGCGGCAGCGGCGCACTTTGCCTTCCCGCGGGCGAAGCCCTGCAAAAAAGGGCTTTTTGACGATATAAAGTCGGAGTGGGAGCGCTGCCGCGCCGGACTGCGCGAGCTTGCGGAGCTGTTCCCCGCGAGCGCCGAGGAAATTTCGGAGGATATATCCGCCGTCTATCCGGTGACGGAAGCGCTGCTTGAGCTCGTGACCGATTTTTCCGCCGAATATCTCAATGAAAAGCGGCGGCGGCGGATAGCCGATTTTTCGGATTTAGAGCATTTCGCCCTAAAGCTGCTGTGCGACGCGGAGACCGGAGCCCCGACGGAGCTCGCCGCGGAAATCTCCGCGCGCTACCGCGAAATAATGGTCGATGAATATCAGGACGTTTCCGCGATACAAGAGCGCATATTCGACGCCGTTTCGCGCGGCGGGCGCAAGCTCGTCGCCGTGGGCGACGTCCGGCAGTCGATATACCGCTTCCGTCTCGCGGAGCCGTCGATTTTTCTTGAAAAATACCGGTCGTTCGGGGACATATCGCCCGACTCCGTCGAAGCTCGGGACTCCGGCGCCGGCTCGGAAAACGCGCCGGGACGCCGCGCGATATTATCCCGCAGCTTCCGTTCCCGCGGAAGCATAATCGACGCCGTAAATCACGTGTTCAGCCTTGTTATGTCGGAGGAATTCGGCGAGCTGGACTACACGGAACGCGAATATCTGACGCCCGGCCCGGATAAGGACGGCGGCCCGCCGGTCGAGCTCGATATCATATCGCTCGTAACTGATGACGGCGGCGAAGAATCCGCGGACGGCTACGCTCCGAAGCTCGACAAGAGGGAATGCGAGGCGCGTTTTATCGCGGCGCGCGCGAAGGAGCTCATAGCTTCCGGCTTTATACTGCCGTTTGACGGCGGACGGCGGGCTGATTATTCCGACGTCGTCATCCTGCTGCGCGTAAAAAAACACGCTCGAATTTACCGCGACGCCCTGCGGGAGCTCGGGATCCCGGCGGAGCTGCCGGAGGCGGAAGCGTTTTTCGACAGGCCGGAGGTGGAAACGGCGCTCGCGCTTTTATCGGTCATAGACAATCCGCGCGACGATATAGCGCTTATCGCCGCGCTGCG
>JAISAA010000099.1 GCA_031266955.1 Oscillospiraceae bacterium
ACGATGAACGGAATATCACTTGATAAACGCCGGTTCGACGCGGCGGCGCAAGCCGAAATGATCCCGCTCGAAGACCGCGACTTCACGAACGGCATACGAATAATGCGCTCGAACCCCGATGGCAGCGGAACCGGGCATTATTTCAACTCCCCCGACGAGATCGATATGACGGATCCGTTTTTCGCGAACTACGCGCTGACCGAGGACGACGTGGAGCGCGCGCTCCGCGCCGTATCCGGCGCGAACACCGCGATATCGTCGGACGAGCAGATATCAAAAATCGTCACGGAGGAAGCCGAGGCCTTCTTCTCCGGCGCCAAAACAGCCGAGGAAACGGCAAACATAATCCAAAGCCGCGCGGCGATCTACGTTAGTGAAATAAGCTAAGGCGCCGAAACATATGTAGGGGCGCGATTTATCGCGCCCTCCCCCCGCGCCCGCACCTCAAAAGGGGAGGATGAAAATGAAAAGGCACAACCGATGTCTCACAGCGGCGATCACGCTGTCAGCCCTTATTCTCTCCGGCTGCGGCGAGACGGCGAAATCTGAAACGCCGGACGCGTCCGGCGTGCAATCGGAAAAAATCTCGTTTGAAAACGTCTATACCGAAACGGAACTGCCTATAGAGCTCGACAGCTTAACCGACCACGGCGTAAAATCAGCCTGGGGCCGCGTCTACTTCAACGGCTATGTAAAGCAAGAGCCGCAGCAGAGCTCCGATGTTGTTCAAGCTCTCATATCCTGCGACCTCACGGGCGGCGACGTCAAAACGCACTGGGAGCCGCCGCCGGAGGAGCGGACGGCGACGGCGGCGGTCAAGGATGAGACGACCCTCGCGGCCTTCGACGCGGACGCCGAGGGGTGCGTTTACCTCGTGCTGTCCCACACGCACCGCGACTATACGGACGAGCGAAGCGCGGTTTATGAAAGCACGCTCAGCCTGATAAAGCTCGCCCCCGACGGGACGGAGATATTCAACACGGATTTAGCTTCCCCGGAGGGCGGGGAGCTCGGCGATATTTACATTCAGGACGTCCTGCGCGACGCGGCGGGGAATATTTATCTGCATTCCCGGGGAATTCACGTCTACACGCCGGACGGCAAATACTCGTTCACCGTCTCGGAGCAAGCGACGACATACATAGAGGCCGTGACGACGACGAACGACGGCAAGGTCATTTACGCGGTGCAGGGACAGCCGGGCACAAGCCGGGGCTATTTTTTCACGCCCATAGACGCCGCCGCGAGGTCCGCCGGAGCGCCGGTGAAATACACCGGTTCGCACTACTTTAACGGAATATTCCCCGGCGGCGGCGATTATCTTTTCTACTACCAATATCAAACCGGGATATACGGAATGGACGGCGCGACGATGAACGGCGTTAAGCTCGTTGACTTCATAAACTCGGACGTCGCTTTTGACGGGAACCGGACCTTCGCGCCCATTGACGGCGGCGGATTTGTTATGGCGCCCACGCGCTTTGGCAGTATGAGCGGCGGCGCGATCACCGTGTCGCTCCTCACGGAGGACAAGAACGCGTCTGTCGGGGAGAAAACCGTGCTCACGCTCGGGGTTTTAGCCGGCAACGTCAATCACGTCACGCGGTTCAACGGGTCGAGCAACACGTCGCGCGTGATAATCAAGGATTATTATTCGGAGGGCGGCGCGGCGCAGCTTGACCTCGACATAATCAGCTCTCGCGCGCCGGATATCATATGCCTGCCGGCGCCGTCCTCAAAATACGCGTCAAAGGGCGTGCTGGCGGATCTGACGCCGTTCCTCGAATCCGGAAAGCACGGCCTCTCGCGCGAAGATATGTTTGAAAACATATTAGAGCTCGGGTCGGCGGACGGGAAGCTTTTTCAGATAGCGCCGAGCTTTAATATTTGGACGCTTGCCGGCAAGCAGTCCGTTTTCGGCGAGCGCGGGACCGTGACGCCGGCGGAGCTCGCGGCAATCGCGGACGAGTATCCGGACGCCGTGATAATACCCGATATAACGCCGTACTTCTGGCTGAGCTACGAGCTGTGGCACTGTACGGAGGATTTCATCGATTGGGAGTCGGGCGTCTGCTCGTTTGACAGCCGGGAATTTATCGGCATACTCGAATTCAGCAAGCGCTTTCCCGCGGAGATAGATTACAGCGGGCGATATTCAAGTCAGGACGCGTTCGCGGAATACGAGCGGGATATCGCGGCGGCGTTTATCGAAGACCGCGCGCTTTTATACAGGACGTACACGTACTGCGGCGGCGTGCGTATGGCGCACGATATGGACACCGTATTCGGGGAAAAGACGGCGCTTATCGGATACCCGACGACGGGCGGCAACGGAAGCGTCATAGTGAGCGATCACGGCTTTTACGCCATTTCCGCCTCGTCGCCGAACAAGGAAGCGGCGTGGGAATTTATTTGCAGCGTGATAGGCTATGAGCGTGAGGATGGTTTCACCCGTATGTTCGGCGCGATATCTGTAGACAAGCGGCAGTTTGAGGAGAGGGCGAGGCAGGAAATGCTCCCGCTTGAAGAACGCGACTTCACAAACGGCGTGCAAGTGGCGAGAGCGCACCCGTCCGGCTCGGCGCGCGAATATACGCTTACCTCTCCCGAGGATATCGACAGGACAGACCCGTTTTTCGCGGACTACGAGCTGACGGAGGAGGATATCGAGCGCTCGCTGCGCGCGATAGAAGGCGCGGACACGCTTTATTCATTCGACGAACAGATATCAAACATCGTTATGGAGGAAGCCGAAGCCTTCTGGGCCGGCGCGAAAACCGCCGAAGAAACGGCAAAAATCATACAAAGCCGCGTGTCGCTCTACGTAGGCGAAAGCAGATGAACGCCGATCGTAGGGGCGCGATTTATCGCGCCCGGGGAACGCGCCGCTCCCCCGTCCGTAGGGGCGGACCTGCGTGTCCGCCCTGGATGAATACGTTTCCGTCCCGGGATACGTCACCCCGGGATACACCGCCCAGGGCGAACACATAGGTTCGCCCCTACGAGGTTCCCGGTAAAATATTTCGAGGATTTTTAAGGAGAGGATAAAAATGAAAAAGTTCAGGAAATGTTCCACGGCGGCGGTAACGCTTCTATCGCTGCTCCTTGCCGCCTGCAACGGCGCGGCAAAGCCTCTAAGCTCCGACGCGCCGGACGTGACCGGCGCTCAAACGGAAAAAATCGCGTTCGAGAACGTCTACGCCGAAACGCAGCTTCCGGTAGAATTTCACGGCTACGGCAATTCAGTGGTCTGCGCCGGAGAGCGCATCTATTACAGCACCACGCTGCGCTCCGAAGGCGAGCCCGGCGGCGGGAACGCCGCGACGGAGACGCAAAAGCTCATATCCTGCGACCTCGACGGCGGCGACGAAAAAATCCACTGGGAGCAAACGGCGGAGACGGCCGAAGAAGCGTCGGCGGTGGAAAATACGCAGCTTCCCGCGTTTGACGCGGACGCCGACGGGAATCTGTGGCTCGTGCTCTCGGAGATAGTCTCTGACGGCGACGAAGACTATGAGAGCAAAACGCGGCTTGTAAAGCTCGCCCCCGACGGGACGGAGGTATTCAACACGGAGCTATCCTTGCCGGGGGACGCGCAAAGCGGCTCGCTTTACGGCGCGAACTTAGAGCGCGACGCGGCGGGGAATATATATCTGCACGCCCAGGATATTCACGTGTTCTCAGCCGGCGGGGATTACGCGTTTACGCTGAAGGAGGCGTTGGGCGGCATATATTCGATGGTCGCGACGAACGAGGGCGGCGTGATATACATAACGCTTGATGCGACGGGCGCCGCCGCGAGCTACGTGGTAAAGCCGATAGACTTCGCGGCGAGGTCGGCGGGCGCGGCGATAAAGCTCGGCCTCTCGGGGTATTTTAACAATACGTCCCGCGGCTCCGGCGAATATTCGTTCTATTACCAGTATCAGAGCGGGATCTACGGCGCGAAGCTCGATATGGCGCTCGGGACGTTCACGGGCGAAAAGGTCGTTGACTTCATAAATTCCGATATCGACCCCAGTAACGCGGGAGCCCTCGTGACTGTTGACGGCGGAGGCTTTATCAATCTCGTCTCAGAAGCCAGAATAACCGGAGTGACGACCCGGCTGTTCCGGCTTACGGAGGACAAAAACGCCACGCTCGAGGGAAAAACCGTCCTGACGCTCGGAACAGCCTACGGCGGCGACCCGTACGTTACGAAATTCAACAAGGCGAGCCGGACGACGCGGATAATCGTAAAGGATTATTCCGAATACAACACGCCCGACGACTACAACGCGGGGCAGACGCAGCTCGACCTCGACATTCTCGCAGGGCGCGTGCCGGACATCATATCGGTGCGGGGGCGGATATCGAAGTACGCGTCGAAGGGCCTGCTGGCCGACCTGACGCCGTTCCTCGATTCCGGGGAGCACGGAATTTCCCGTGAGGATTTGTTTGAAAATATACTCACGGCGAGCTCTTCAAACGGAAAGCTATATCAGATCATACCGCGCTTTAATATCGTGACGCTCGCCGGCAAGCAGTCCATATTCGGCGAGCGCGAGAGCATCACCTCGGCGGAGCTCGCCGCTATCGCCGACGCGCGCCCGGACGCCGCAATAATGGAAAACACAACGTCGGCCGACTGGCTGAGCAACGCCGTGTGGCTCGGGATGAACAATTATATCGACTGGGAGGCCGGCGAGTGCGCGTTCAACACACAGGAGTTTATCGACACGCTTGAATTCAGCAAGCGCTTCCCCAAGTCGATCGACTACAACGCGCTGTATTCGGATCAGGACGCGTATATGGCGTACTTCCGCGATTTGGAGACGGCGTATCCGGACGGACGAATACTTCTGACAGGCGCCTATATGTACTCGCGCACGGCGCGCAATATGGATTTCTTATTCGGCGAGAAAGCGGCGCTCATAGGCTATCCGACGGCGGGGACGAGCGGAAGCGTCATAATGAGCTCCGGCGGCTACGCGATATCCGCCTCGTCGCCGAACAAGGACGCGGCGTGGGAATTCATCTGCGGCGCGATAGACCTTGCCGGCGAAATAAGCTCCGGAATGTTCAGCGGGACGCCCTTGGACAAAAGAAAATTTGAGGAGTCGATACAGCTTGAAATGCTCCCGCTCGAGGACCGCGACTTCACAAACGGCGTGGACGTTACGCGCGCCGACGCCTACGGCGGTATGCAAGGCTGGACGATGAGCTCCGTTGACGACATCGACAAGACCGACCCGTTTTACGAGAACTATCCGCTGACGCAGGAGGAAACCGACCGCGTGCGCCGCATCATAGAAGGCGCGTATGTCGTCGCCTTATCAGACGAGCAGATATCAAAGATCATCACGGAGGAAGCCGAGGCGTTCTGGGCCGGCGCCAAAACCGCCGCGGAAACGGCAGGCATCATCCAAAGCCGCGTGTCCCTGTACGTGGGCGAATCAAGATGACGGGAGGAACGTAAATGAAAATCAGGAAACGCTTCACGGCGGCGGTAACGCTCTTATCGCTGCTGTCATTGACTCTCTTGGGCTGCGGCGGAGCCGGCAAGCCCGACGGCCCGGACGCGCCGGGCGCGTCCGGCGCCCCCGGCGAAACGCTCGCCTTTGAAAACGTCTACACCGAAACGCCGCTGCCGATAGAGCTCACCCGCGTCAACTACAACGGCGTAAGATCCGCCGGAGGCCGCGTCTATTTCAGCGGCTATAAGACCGCGCCGCCGACGGAGGTACCTCCCGCAGAGGACGGCGAAGGCGCGGAGCTCCCGCGCGACCTGTTGGAGTACATTTCGTTTCAGCCGATGATACCGGCGCTCATATCCTGCAAGCTCGACGGAAGCGACACAAAAACGCACTGGGAGTTGCCTCCCCAAAGCGCCGCTGACGGCGGCGTCAGCGAATACACGCAGCTCACGGCGTTTGACGCGGACGCGGAAGGGAACCTCTGGCTCGCGATATTAACGACGCGCAGCGACGACGCGGACCCCGCCGATCCGATTTACGAAAACGAGCTGAGCATCGTAAAGCTCGCTCCCGACGGCGCGGAGCTGTTCAACACGGATTTATCCTCCCCGGAGGGCGGCGGGCTCAGCGAGCTGTACGTTCAGGCTATACTGCACGACTCGGCGGGAAACATCTATCTGCAAGCACAGGACATTCACGCGTTTTCAGCCGACGGGAAATACGCGTTTACGCTGCGCGACGCGTCGTCATACATTCAGGCGATGACGGCGACGAATGAGGGCGAGATCATATATCTCGTTCAGGAATCGGCGGGCGCGAGCGTGAGCGGGGTTTTCAAGCCCATAGACTTTGCGGCGAAGGCGGCGGGCGCGGCGCTGAAATACAACGGCGGCGGCTACTTAGGAAGCAACGTAAGCATTTATCCCGGCAGCGGCGAGTATATGTTCTATTACCTGTATCAGACCGGGATATACGGGATGGACCGCGCGACGATGACGGGGGTGAAAATCGTTGACTTCATAAATTCCGATATAAGCTACGACGGGACGCAGTCCTTCGCGCCGATAGACGGCGGCGGCTTTATTATGATGGTGCAAAGCTCCGGCCGTATGGACACCACAACGGCGGTATCCGTCCTCACGGAGGACAAAAACGCGTCGCTCGAGGGCAAGACCGTGCTGACGCTCGGCTCGTTTTACAGCGACGTCGCCGCCGTTATGCGCTTTAATAAGGCCAGCCGCACGGCGCGCATAATCGTCCGGGACTATTCCGAATACAACACGGGCGGCGACAATACCGGGGGACAGACGCAGTTCGATATGGACGTCATAGGAGGCCGCGCGCCGGACATCATCGCGCTGCCGGGCTCCGCCGCGAAATACGCGGCAAAGGGCGCGCTGGCGGATTTAACTCCGTTCCTCGAATCGGGAAAGCACGGCGTTTCGCGCGAGGATCTGTTTGAAAATATCCTCGCTCTCGGTTCGACGGACGGAAAGGTATTTCAAATTATGCCGCGGTTCTATATAATGACGCTTGCCGGTAAGCAGTCCATATTCGGAGAGCGCGACGGCATAACGGCGGCGGAGCTTTCCGAAATCGCCGATAAATACCCCGACGCCTCGATAATTCAGAATATGACGGCGTCAAGCTGGCTGAGCTACGCGATGTGGCTGGGGATGAGCAATTACATTGACTGGGAGGCCGGGACGTGCTCGTTCGACAGCCAAGAGTTCATCGACGCGCTGGAGTTCAGCCGGCGCTTCCCGAAAGAGTCCGGCGGCATCGGCGGCGAGCCGTTCAACCAATCGGCGTTTCTCGAATATCAGCGCGAGATGGAGGGCGCGTATGCCGAAGACCGCGTACTTTTGTACAGCAACACGACGTTCCGGGGCTCGGTGCGCTTAGCGCGCGAAATGGACGTCATATTCGGAGAGAAAACGACGCTGGTCGGCTACCCGGCGGCGGGCGGCGGCGGAGGCATCGTCATGAGCGCCGGAAGCGGAGTCTACGCCATATCCGAGTCGTCGCCGAACAAGGACTTGTCGTGGGAGTTCATATGCAGCGTTATAACCTATAACGATAATAATGAAAGCAGCGGCGGGGGCCGCGTGATGCGATTCGACGACGGCGGCATAGCCTTAGACAAGCGGCTGTTTGACGAGGCGGCGCGCGCCGAAATGGTCCCGCTGGAGGAGCGCGACTTCACAAATCCCATGTACGTTTTGCGCCCGAATCCGGACGGCGGAGCAAGCGCCCGCATCTTCACCTCCCCCGGTGATATCGATATGACCGACCCGTATTTCGCGAGCTACGCGCTGACGGAGGACGACATAGCACGGGCATTTCGCGCCATATCGGGAGCGAACGCGATGATGTCGTCCGACGAGCAGATATCGCAGATCGTCACGGAGGAAGCCGAAGCCTTCTTCTCCGGCGCCAAAACAGCCGAAGAAACGGCAGGCATCATCCAAAGCCGCGCGTCGCTCTACGTGAGCGAAACGAGTTGATGATTTAACGTGCGTGCGCGCACGGGGAACGCCGCGGTCGCGGCGGACGCGCCGTTACCGCCCGCGAATACGGACGGCGTCTTGTAGGGGCAACCCTTGCGGTTGCCCTTCTCCCACCGACAATGCGCAGGGCAACCGCAAGGGTTGCCCCTACGGGGTTCCCGGAACCGGGAAAATATTTCGCAGTCGCCCGTCCGGGCGACCGGGCCGTAGGCCCGCAAATACAAATCAACCAACCGCCCGGCAAAGCCGGGTGATGCACAAAATCAAGTGACGCACAAAATCAAATGTTAAGGAGAGGATAAAATGAAAAAGTTCACCCGATGTATCGCGGCGTTGATAACGCTCGCATCCCTCGCGCTGACCGGCTGCAACGGTGCGCCCAAGCCCGGGGACGCCGGCGCCGTCCCCGGCGAAAAGATCGCGTTTGAAAATGTTTTCACCGAAACGCCGCTGTTGGTCGAGCTTGACCGCGTCTACTACAACGGCGTGAAATCCGCCGGAGACCGCGTCTACGTAAGCGGATATAAAGCCGAGCCCGCCGCGGAAGGCGGAGAGTATCAAACGCTCATATCCTGCAAGCTTGACGGAAGCGACGTCAAGACCCACTGGGAACAGCCGCCCCAAACCGCCGACGACGGCGAAACGCCGCCCATCAGTGACTTTGCGCAGATTTCGTCGTTCGATGCGGACGCGGACGGGAACCTTTGGCTTGTGATAAACGCGTCGCACAGCGACAACACTGACCCCGCCAACCCTATCTACGAAAACAAGTTCAGTATAGTAAAGCTCGCCCCCGACGGGACGGAGGTCTTCAATACCGACCTATCCTCCCCGGAGGGCGGGGAGCTCGGCGTTATGTACGTTCAGGACGTTCTGCACGACTCGGCGGGGAACGTCTATCTGCAAGGGCAGAACATTTACGCGTTCTCCGCCGACGGGAAATACGCGTTCACGCTGCGTGACGCGGCATATATTTATGGCATTACGGCGACAAACGAGGGCGAGGTGATATATCTCATTCAGGAAGTGACGGGCGCGGACGTAAGCTGGGTTTTCAAGACGATTGACTTCGCGGCGAGGTCGGCGGGCGCGGCGGTGAAGCACAGCGGCGGCGTTATAAGCTTTTACAACGTTTATCCCGGAAACGGCGAGTATATTTTCTATTACCAGTATCAGTCCGGGATTTACGGAATGAGGAGCGACGCGGCGTCCGGTATGCTGACCGGCGAAAAAGTCATTGACTTTATAAACTCCGATATCAGCTACAACGGAAATCAGCGTTTCGCCTCAACTGACGGCGGCGGCTTTGTTATGGCGGCGCAGGACCGCGCCGGGACGAAGCAGGCGGCGGTGTACGCCCTCACGGAGGACAAAAACGCATCGCTCGAAGGCAAAACAGTGCTCACGCTCGGCGCGCTTTACGGGGACTTAAACGCAGTGATGCGCTTTAATAAAGCCAACCGAGCAGCGCGCATAGTCGTAAAAGATTACACGGAATACAACACGCCGGACGACTATACAAAAGGCCAGACCCAGCTTGACCTCGACATTCTGAGCGGCCGCGCACCGGATATCGTCGCGTCGGCGGGCCAAATCACAAAATACACGCCTAAGGGCGCGCTGGCGGACTTGACGCCATTCCTCGAATCCGGAAAACACGGCGTTTTGCGCGAAAACCTGTTTGAAAACATCCTCGCCCTCGGCGCAAAGGACGGCAAGGTATATCAAATTCTGCCGCGCTTTTATATAATAACGCTCGCCGGCAAAGAATCCATCTTCGGCGCGCGCACCAGCATAACGGCGGCGGAGCTCGCCGAGACAGCCGCCGAGTATCCCGACGCCTTGATAATTCAGAATATGACGGCGTCAGACTGGCTGAACTACTCAATATGGATGGGGATGGGCAATTACGTGGACTATGACTCCGGAACGTGCTCCTTCAACAGCCCGGAGTTTATCAGCACACTGGAATTCAGCAAACGCTTCCCGCGGGAGCTCGGAAGCGGCGCGATGTTCACGGACGAAGCGTCATATCTCGAATACGAGCGCGAGATGGAAGGCGCCTACGCCGAAGACCGCGTGCTTTTGCGCTCCGGGGCGGCTTATATGAACGAGTCCCGTGTAGCGCGCGAAATGGACGTTGTGTTCGGCGAGAAAACGGCGCTCATAGGCTTTCCGACGGAGGGAACAAGCGGAGGCATCGTTATCGGAAACATCGGCTACGCCGTCGCGGAATCGTCGCCGAATAAAGACTTGGCGTGGGAGTTCATCTGCGGCGTGATAACGTATGACGAAAGCGAGGGGGGCGAAATGTCGGGCGCCGGCACAAACGGTATTTCGCTGGATAAAAGAAGGTTTGAGGAAGAAGCGCGCGCCGAAATGATCCCGCTGGAAGACCGGGACTTCACAAATCCGTTTTTAATTACGCGCTTAAACTCCGGCGGCGGCTCAAGCAGCATTTTCATAAACTCCCCGGACGAGATCGATATGACGGACCCGTATTTCGCGGACTACGCGCTTACCGAGGACGACGTAGAGCGCGCCTTCCGCGCCATATCGGGCGCGAGCACAAAGTTCTCGTCCGACGAGCAGATATCCAAAATCGTCACGGAGGAAGCCGCCGCCTTCTTCTCCGGCGCCAAAACGGCGGAGGAAACGGCAAATATTATCCAAAGCCGCGCGTCGCTTTACGTAAGCGAAACAAGCTGATAATGATAAGCCGCAAAAAACGGAGATAAGCGGCTTAGGAAATAAGGATAAAAATCAAAAGGGAAAATTTTAAGCCCAAATTAAAAAAGGAGAATCACAATGTCAACAGTCAAAACATCCAAAACACAGCGTATCACAGCGATAGTAATGGTCCTCGTGATGGCCCTCGCGGCCCTTGCCGGATGCACCGGCACGAGCGGGACGGACGGCGGCGGGACGCCGAAAAACGGGAATCAGGGACAATCGACAAGCGGCGGCGCTTTCGAGCACGCTTACAGAGAAACGGAGCTTCCCATCGACCTCGCGAACTCCGGGATGCAGAACTTCAGCGTAGCCGGCGGCAGACTCTATTACGACACGCACTCGCCTTACTCGTTCGGCGCGGACTATGTTGACACGCCGACAATAGTTTCCGTCGATATGAACGGCGGGGACAAGAAAACGGTTTGGGAAATGCCGGCCTCAGACAGTGAGGCCGGCGCGGCGGCGTACCTGACGGGGTTCGCCGCCGACGACGCGGGCAATCTATGGATCGTGACAAGCAATATGGGCACGGATCCGATATCAAACGAAATGGTTTTCAGAACGATGCTCACGAAATACGCGGCGGGCACAAATACGCCGACGGCGACGGTAGATTTAACGGAGCTCGACCCCACGATGTATATGCAGGGCAACTGCACGGACTCAGCCGGAAACTTTTATATTTCAAGCGGCCAGGCGATATACGCGTTTGACAGCGCGACGGGCGGGCACGCGTTCACGCTGCGCGAGGAAGGCTACATAACGGGCCCGACGCGCGGCAGCGACGGCGGCGCGCTCTGGCTTATGACGGGCCGGCAGGGCGGCGGCTATACCGTCAAAACGATGAATTACGCGGCGAAAGCCTCCGACTCCGGCAAGCAGTATGAAGCGGGCAATAAGATGGTGTCCTCAATATCGCCGGGCTTCGGCAAATACGCGTTCACGTTCGT
This sequence comes from Oscillospiraceae bacterium, assembly GCA_031266955.1. Lineage (GTDB taxonomy): Bacteria > Bacillota > Clostridia > Oscillospirales > Oscillospiraceae > JAIRRO01. Next base: position 11,650 of record JAISAA010000099.1, read on the forward strand.
CAGCACGCAGTACGTCTACGGCGTGGATACTACGACTATGACTGACGAAGTCCTGGTCAGCTTTATCAATTCGGATGTGGACACGTCGTCGGTGAACGGCGTTATACCGATCGGCGACAGCGGGGAATTTTTGATGAGAAAGCAGTCCGGCTACACGGCCTCCGGCTTCTCAAAGCTCACGGAGAATACGGACGCCGCGGCGGGCGAAAAGGCCGTCATCACGTTCGGCGTGATGTTCCTCGACAACGACACAAAGGCTGCCGTGCTGGAGTTCAACAAAGCCAGCTCCGATGCGCGTATCGACATCGTCGATTACAGCACGTACAACGCCTCCGCGTGGGACACGGCGGCGGGCATAGCGCAGCTTGATATGGACATTCTCGGCGGGCGCGCGCCGGATATTATAAGCTTATCCGCGATGCAGCCGGCGAAATACGTTTCCAAGGGCGTGCTGGAGGATTTGACGCCGTATCTTGACGCCGACCCGAATGTAGACCGCGGCGACTTGTTTGAAAATATACTCGAAGCGACGTCCTCCGACGGAAAGCTGTACCACATCACGCCGTTCTTCACGGTGCAGACCATCGTCGGCAAAAAATCTATATTCGGCGAAAGGGACAGCATAACCACGTCGGAGCTCTCCGCCGTCGTGGACCGTTATCCCGACGCGATGATAATGTACACGATGTCCGGCTTCTCGTTCGGCGCGACGACGTCGAGCGAATGGCTCAGCAACGCCGCTAACGCCGTCGTCAGCGCGTATATCGACTATGAGACGCTTGAATGCAGCTTCAACTCGCGGGAGTTCGCCGATTTCCTCGAATTCACAAAGCGCTTCCCCGAGACGGCGCCGACGTTTGACCCGGACTTCGACTTCGCCGGGATGTATACCGACGATAAGGTGCTGCTCAGCTCGCAGTCCGTGAGCTCCGTGCGCGACGTGCGCACGTATAACGAGACGTTCGGCGAGGAGGTCTCGCTGTTCGGCTACCCGACGGCGGAGGACAGCGGCAGCTCTATAATAATGAACGCGGACTTGGCGATCTCAAAGAATTCGCAGTATAAGGACATAGCGTGGAGCTTTATCAGCCGTCTGCTGCGCGAGGATATCGCGCTCGGCACGGCGGGCGGCGGGGGCTTCGGCGGCGGCGGCGGCGCGGTGCTGTCGATAAACAAAAACCGCTTTGAGAAAGCGGCGGCGGAGGAAATGCTGCCGATAGAGCAGCGCGATTTCAGCAAGGGCGTCACGATTATGGGAGCGACGTACACGTCGCTCGAGCAGTTCGAGCAGACCGTTGAGGGCTGGCGGAGCATGGGCGGAATGTGGAGCAGCTTTGTGACGTCGCTCGACAATTACGCGCTGTCCGAGGACGAGGTAGCGGCGGCGCGCGCGGCCATCGAGGGCGCGGTGCGCGTCTACGGCGCGAATCCGCAGATAATGAGTATTATACAGGAGGAAGCGGGCGCGTTTTTATCCGGCGCGAAATCGGCGCAGGACGCCGCTGATATTATACAGAGCCGCGTAGCAATTTTCATCAGCGAGACGAATTAAGCCCGGCGGAGCCGGACTTAATTCGGATAAACAATTACGCGCCTACGGGATTTACAATACGCGCTTACAGCGCGGTCGCCCGTTCCGGGCGACTTGAAGCGATTCCATTGTTACAAGCGTAAGCCGCATTCCCGTGTGGGAATAATTCAGCGGCGAATAAGGAGAAAAGATGTCAGGCAACAGATTAAAAACGGTAATATCGCTCGCGCTCGCCTTTTGTATGGCGCTCGCGTCGGTATCCTGCGTGAAAAACGACGGAGAGCCCTCCGATACGGGCGGGCCCGTGAAGCAGAAGCTTGAAAACGTATACAAGGCCTCGGAGCTCGCGCTCGAAGTCGAGACAGGAAACGCCGGGCTGCTCGACGCGGCGAACGGCAGGGCGTATTTCAACCGCTACACGTTCATCGACAACTCGGGCGGTCCCTCCGTCCCCGTGCCCATAGCGCCTTTGACGGACGACATCCAGTACAGGACGGACGATGAGCCGGCTGACGACGATACTATGCTCGAGGAAGTCGAGGAAGCCGAAGCTGCCGGCTACACCGAGCTCTATGAGATAATCTCAATAGCGCTCGACGGCAGCGAAACGGAGCCGCAGACTCACCTGTCGATCCAAGCCGGGCGGAAGAGCTCCGACGGGGAAAACGTGTACCGCTATTCAAATATCTCGATGATGAAGTGCCTTACGGACGGGAAATTCGCCGTCGCGCTGAACGAATCCTACGAGGACTACAGCGACGATATGAACCCTGTCTACGAGCAGAAGACCACGTTTCGCCTGTACGACGAAAGCTGGAACGAGATGATATCCGTCGATTTGAAAGAGCTTTTGACCGGCGGCGACGAAAACAATAACGAATACGACTACCTATACGTAAACGGCGCGGCGCAGGACGGCGACGGGACGATCTATCTCAATTTCGGAAGCTTTATCCTCGCGGTAGACGAAACGGGGCGGCGGCTGTTTGAGCTGAAAGCCTTGGACAATACGAATTTTGACAGCCTCGCGCGCTTTTCGGACGGGCGCGCCGCCGTGTGCGTCTCCGACTATTCCTCGGGCGGCGCGGCGCGCACCTGGCAGGTCATCGACAAGGTGACGCGCGGCTGGGGCGAGAGCATATCGTTCGCACTGCCGGGCAATATGTGGGTAAACGGCGAGTATATGACGGGAGAGGGCGAATATCTGCTCTGCTTCGCGGCTGCGCAAAAAGGGATATACGGAATGCTCCCGGGCGGCGAATCGCGCGAGATAGTGAACTTCCTGAATTCCGATATCGACGGGAGCAATACGAACGGCATCAAAAGCATCGGCGGCGGAGAATTTCTTATGCTCGCGTATGAGCCCGGCGGCGCGCGGCTGATGAAGCTGACGCCCGTGCCGGACGCGGAGAACAAGGAAAAAATCATCCTCAGCGTGGCGACGCTTTACGACGACTACACTTTCAGGCGGCAAGTCCTCGACTTCAACAGAAAAAACGACGAGTATAAATTCACGATAGAGGACTACAGCACCTATAACACGGACGGCAACTGGGACGTCGGCATAAGCAAGCTCCGCGCCGACCTCATCACGGGAAAAATTCCGGACATCCTCGTCCTCGACGAGCAGCTTGATTTGCCGACGCTCGCGAGCAAGGGCCTGTTCGCCGATATGTACGAGCTGATCGACGCCTCCGACAAGGTAAACCGCGAGGATTTCGTCCAAAGCGTATTGAAGGCGGACGAGATCGGCGGCAAGCTTTACCGCCTCATGCCGTATTTCTATATACAAACGGCGACGGCGAAGCGCTCTGTCGTCGGCGACACCATAGGCTGGACGCTTGACGATATGGAACGCACGCTCGCGGATATGCCGGAGGGCACGCGCTCGTTTTATATGATGAGCCGGGACGATGCGCTGAGCACCGGCCTGATGCTCGGAATGTCGCAGTTTATCGACCGCACGACGGGCACCTGCAGCTTCGACGAGAGCTTTATACACCTGCTCGAATTCGCGAACGGCTTCCCGGAGACCGCTACCTGGGACGGCTGGGAGCAGGAGGACTGGGACAGATACCAAAACGCCCAGCGCGACAATTACGCCATATTGTCGATGGAGTCGGTGGGCAGCTACAGGGCTATCCGGGATTTTGAGGAGCGCCTCGGCGAGGAGGTGACGTTCGTCGGCTTCCCGACGGATTCCGGCAGCGGCTCCGTTATCTTCCCGAACGGAGGGCAGTACGCGATCTCGGCGCGCGGGGAGTTTAAGCAGATATGCTTCGATTTCCTGTACGGTCTCGTCGATACGGAGCCGATGTTCAGTGACGGCGGGCACTACTGGGGCGGCAGCTTCAGCATCAGCCAAAACTATATGGACAAGGTAAAAGAATATGAGCTGACGCCGATGAAAGACCGCCCGGGCTATGTCCCGAATGACGGTAAGCCCGCGCCCGCTCCGCGCTATACCTCCTCAAGCGTGGTCGCCGTCCCTGAGGTGGATATGGCGAACAACGAATACGATGAGAATTACCACCTCACGCAGGCGGAGATCGACGCCGTGGACGCGCTGATAGCGAGCACGACGCAGATTTTCACCTATTACACGGAGGTTCTGACGATAATCTCGGAGGAAGCCGCCGAATACTTCGCCGGGCGCAAGTCCGCCGAGGAAACGGCGAGACTCGTGCAAAGCCGCGTGCAGATATATATAAGCGAGAGCCGGTAAGCGAATTTTGAGAACGGCGGAAAGCGGGCCAAAAATATGAAAAGCAGTATGAAAAAAATCTCGAAAAGTAATTTGAAAAGAAGAATAGCGGTCTGCGTTCTGGCGCTCAGCCTGCTGGCAGCCGCGCTCGCTTTACCGGCGGGCGCGGCTGCCGACGCCGGCACCGCTATTGAGAAAACGGCGCGGTATCTCGGCGCCATAGAGTCACCCGCGATTTTGTCGGGCGACTGGCCCGTTTTCGCCGTCGCGAAAAGCGGCTATTACGCGCCGCCGGGCTTTTACGCGAGCTATAAAAAATCGGTCGCGGCGAAGCTGAGCGAAACAAAAGGCGTCCTGCACGAGCGCAAGTATACGGAATACTCGCGCCTCATCCTCGCCCTGACGGCGATCGGCGAGGACGCGCGCAGCTTCGGCGGATACGACTTGACGGCGAAGCTTTTAGAATACGACAAGGTGCGCGCGCAGGGGATAAACGGCCCCGCGTGGGCGCTTATCGCGTTGGACTGCGCGCCGGAGTACGGCGCGGCGCGCGGCGGCGATAATAGATACGGCGAAATAAAAGAGCGGTACCTCGCCGATATACTCTCGCGGCAGAGAACGGACGGGCGCTTCACGCTCGCGGGCGGCGGCGCGGATAAGACAAACGAGCCGCCGGAGGCGGATGTAACGGCGATGGTCCTGCTCGCCCTCGCGCCTTACAGAGAGCGGCGCGAGGTGTCGGACGTAATAGACCGGGCTCTCGGCTTTTTATCGGCGATACAGCAGCCGGACGGGGGCTATAAAAGCCGCGACGTGTCAAACTGCGAAAGCGCGGCGCAGGTGATAACGGCGCTCGGCGCGCTCGGTATCGATATCGACGATAAACGCTTCACGAAAAACGGAAAAACGGCGCTCGACGCGCTGCTAAGTTTCGCGCTTGCTGACGGGTCTTTTGAGCATACGAAGGACGGCGGCGTCGATTTGATGGCGACGCAGCAGGCGCTGTGCGCGATGATATCCGCCGACAAGGGTATCTCGGTCTACGGCGCGATGACGCTCGGCGCCGGCCCGGCGTTTTCAAAAATCGCGGCGCCGGCAGTGTCCCGCGCGGGGAAAACTTTTCCCGATATCGCGGGAAAATCCTGCGAGGCGGCGGTGCGCGCGCTCGCCGAGCGCGGGATAATCGACGGGGCAACCGCAACGGAATTCCGCCCGTCGGACACCGTGACGCGCGCGCAGTTTGCCGCTATCACGGCGCGAGCGCTCGGCTTCGAGCTGCCGGAGAGCGGTCCGGGCGGCAGCGTTAATATCCCTGATGGCTTCAGCGACGTGCCCGAAAGCGCGTGGTACGCCCGTTACGTGTATTCGGCACAAAACTACGGCCTGATAACGGGGCGCTCGCCCAAAATATTTGACCCGGAGGGGCGCATAACGCGCTCCGAGGCGGCGCTGCTGCTCGAACGCGCGGCAAAGCTTCTCGGCTACGGCGGAAGAATTGCGATAACAACGGCGGCGGAAAGCCGCGTAACGCGCGGCGAGCTCGCCGTGGGACTGCACACCCTGCTGCGGGCGGCGGGCGCGCTTGAAGGCTGAATAAGTTCCGCGGCGCGGGGGCCGGGCGCGATAAATCGCGCCCCTACAGGGTGTTGCGCCGTAAGGGCGGATTACCATCCGCCCATCACCGTAAACCGGACGCGGGACGGTTACCCCTACGGACTGGGGAACGGCGGGGCGGTGTGGACACCGCCCCCTACGGGAACGGTTGCGAAATCCCGGTGTAGGGGCGGGTGTCCACACCCGCCCGCCATCCCTTGCGCGCCAACAAAAAAATCCCCCCGCCATTTGTTTCGGCGGAGGATTTTTTTGATTTTCTCACGGCACAAACGCCTCTACAATGTCGCCGAAATGCCCTTTTTCGCCTTCCCGGTTTATCTCCCACCTTCCGCAAAGATAAACCTTTTTGCCGCGTTCGTGTTCTTTGAATTCGAGGGTGAACGGTGATTTTGTGTCGAATGACGAGTTTATCAGGTCTTCGACGTCTGCCGGCGGCGCGTCTGAAATTGCCCAGCGTATTTCTATGCCGTGGACGCCGGCGGGCTTGGCGCGGCGCTCGCTGTCCTTGTCGCGGTAGTTGATTATCAGGCAGCGCGGCGTGCCGCTGTCTATTGTCAGCTCCGGGACTGTTTTCGGGATTGGTACCGGTGTCGGCTTTGGGTTGTGGTTGTGGAGGCCCATCGCGGTGCGGTCTTCGTTTGTTACTGGGTCGAATTTCAGGTACTGCGCAACGAATGCGCGGATGTATTTTACGGCGGCTTTTCGCGCGTCGTTTTTGTACTCCGTATCTACGGGCGTGTGCGCGGCGAGGGTGATATTGTATTTCGCGTGCCAGTCGTCGTAGAGATTTGTCAGCTCCGTTACTTTTTCGGGCGGGATGTTTGTCCATTGATAGGGGTATGGGCCTTGGGTCTTTTCCACTACGTAGTTTTTCAGATTGAAATACCAGCCGTCGAAGTCGGCGTCGCGCGGGGGGAAATAATCTCGTCTTGCTGCCATAATTATTATGCCCTTTCTTGTTGTTTTTTACCGGATATGCGCGTGTGCGGCGTTTATGTGCGCACGCGAGCGGCTTATGTGCGCACTCGGGCGGCTTATGTGCGCACGCGAGTTCCTTATGTGCGCGCGTGAGCTTCTTATGTGCGCACACGCGCCGCTTATGTGCGCACCGGAGTTCCTTATGTGCGCACGTGAATCGCTCGTGTGCGCACGGGAGACTCTTAGGTGCGCACGCGAGCCGCCTGCGCTTTTACGCCCATTTCTTGTCGATGAACACAAAATCCTTTTCGTAGCTGCCGAGCTTTGTGATGGCGACTATCCAGTCCACGAGCGCCCATACGCCAAGCCCGCCGCAGAGGTGATGAGCTTTAGGATGCCGAGGCCGACTTGGCCTCTCATAAATCTGTCTACGTTCCGGCTTTATGTGCAGTTGGGCCGTACTATTTTATCGGGCCGTGATTTAGTCAACCTTTTTTATCGGTATCCAAAACTCATATCTGCT
>JAISAA010000125.1 GCA_031266955.1 Oscillospiraceae bacterium
TCAAACGGCATATGCGTGCCGCCGTTGTGCGCCGCCGTGACGCCGGGGTCCGAGCCGATGAGCCGGACGTTAAGCTTCGCGTAGGCGCACGAGATCATTATCTGGTCGCAGGCGCGGCGAGACGTGAAGCAGCCGAAGCTGTGCGCGAACGGTAGCTTTCCCGCCTCCGACAGCCCGGCGGCAATCCCGACCATATTCGCCTCCGCGATGCCGCACTGTATCGCCCGCTCGGGATACGCCTTGAAAAACGGCGTCATCCCGAACGCGGAGGATAGGTCGGCGTCGAGCGCGACGACGTTTTCGTTACGCTCCGCCGCCGCGAGCAGCGCGGAGCAGTACGCGTCGCGCATTAAGACGGGGGACGTTTCTATTTTATCAAGCAGCTTTATCACAGCGTAGCCTCCTTATAATACAGGTACGGCGCCTACAGCAAGCTTTTCGCGTATGGATGCTATGGCGGCGTCAACATCTTCTCGTTTACAAGACATACTGTGATTGCTTTCGGCGTTTTCGGCGAAAGGACAGCCGTAGCCTTTTATAGTGTCGAGTATAATGGCCGTCGGGCGAGCCGTTTCGAGCTTCGCTTCGCGTATCGCGCCGCGCACGGCGGGGGAGTCGTTGCCGCTGACGTCTATCGCGCGCCAGCCGAAGGCGCGGAATTTCTCGGCGAAATCGCGGGTGTCCAGAACGTCGCGCGTGTATCCGTCAAGCTGGCGCTTGTTGTTATCTACGAGCACGATGAGCCGCGAGAGCTTATAGTGCGCCGCGAACATCGCGGCTTCCCAGACCTGCCCCTCGTCGCACTCGCCGTCGCCTAAAATGACGTAGGTGTAGGAATCGAGCCCGTTCAGCCGAGCGCCGAGCGTCATACCGACGGCGGCGGACAGCCCCTGCCCGAGTGAGCCGCACGTCATATCAACGCCCGGCGTTTTCGTCCTGTCAACGTGGCTCGGGAGCTTCGTCCCGCCGAGATTGAGCGTATTCAGCCATTCCCGCGGGAAGAAGCCGCGCAGCGCGAGCGCCGCGTACAGCGCCGGGCCCGCGTGCCCCTTGCTCAGCACGAGCTTGTCGCGCTCGGGCCACTCCGGGCGCCGCGCGTCGTGCCGGAGCTCTGAGCCGTAAAGCGCGGCGAGCGCTTCGATCACGCTCATAGACCCGCCGACGTGCCCGGAGCCGAAGGCCGCGAGGCATTCTAACGCCGCGATGCGCATTTCTCCCGCGAATAATGTCAGTTCCCTGTCGTCCATAAGCCGCATCCCCCTTAAAACGCCGTGCGCTCCGCCAAGTATGCGGCGAGAGTGTTTATCGGTATGCGCGTCTGCTCCATAGAGTCGCGTTCGCGCACCGTGACGCAGGCGTCATTTTCCGATTCAAAGTCATACGTCACGCAAAACGGCGTGCCGATCTCATCCTGACGGCGGTAGCGCTTGCCTATCGAGCCGGCGTCGTCGTAATCCGTCATAAAGTCCTTTTGCAGGGCGCGGTACAGCGTCCCGGCGGGCTCCGCCAGCTTTTTTGACAGCGGGAGAATGGCACATTTATACGGGGCGAGCGCCGGGTGCAGACGGAGCACGGTGCGCACGTCGTTCTTTTCCGCGTCGATCACCTCTTCGTCATACGCGTCGAGCAGAAACGCGAGCGTCATACGACCGGCGCCGAGAGACGGCTCTATCACATACGGGATATATTTTTCGTTCGTCTCTCCGTCGAAATATTCCATGCTCTCGCCCGAGTGCGTCTGGTGCGCCGTCAGGTCGAAATCCGTGCGGTCGGCAACGCCCCAGAGCTCGCCCCAGCCGAACGGGAACAAAAACTCAAAGTCCGTCGTCGCGTTGGAATAGTGCGACAGCTCTTCCTTTGAATGGTCGCGCAGGCGCAGGCTCTCGGAGCTCAGCCCCAGGGAGAACAGCCAGTCGCGGCAGAAGGAGCGCCAATAGTCGAACCATTCGAGGTCGGTACCGGGCTTACAGAAAAACTCCATCTCCATCTGCTCAAACTCGCGCGTGCGGAAGATGAAGTTGCCGGGCGTGATCTCGTTGCGAAAGCTTTTGCCTATTTGACAGACGCCGAACGGGATCTTGTGGCGCGACGTGCGCTGTATGTTTTTGAAGTTTACGAAAATACCCTGTGCCGTCTCGGGACGCATATATATCTGCGAGGCGGTGTCCTCCGTGACGCCCTGAAACGTCTTGAACATCAGGTTGAACTTCCGCACATCCGTGAAATCGGATTTTCCGCAGACGGGACAGGGGACTTTCTTTTTCCGCAGATATTCGATAAGCTCCTCAGAGGTCATCGCCTCGACCGCGATGTCCGTAACACCGTTCGCGAGGTTCCATTCCTCGGCGAGCTTGTCGGCGCGGTGGCGCGTTTGGCATATCTTGCAGTCGATAAGCGGGTCGTTGAACGTCGATACGTGGCCGGACGCCTCCCAGACGCGCGGATTCATAAGAATAGCGGAATCGAGCCCGACGTTATACGGGCTCTCCTGCACGAACTTTTTCCACCAGGCGCGCTTGACGTTGCTCAGCAGCTCGACGCCGAGCGGGCCGTAGTCCCAGGAGTTGGCGAGGCCGCCGTAAATCTCGCTCCCCGAGTACACAAAACCGCGGCCCTTGCACAGGGCGACGATTTTCTCCATATTTTTTTCAGTGTTAAGCATAAAAGGCCTTTCTGCCGAGCACCTGCGGCGCGCGGCTTTATGTGATTTAACGTGCGTGCGCGCACGGGGAACGCGGCTGCGCACATTATTATATACCGCGGGAGATTTCAAAGTCAACCTTCTTTTCCGTACTTGCCGGCGCAATATTAAAACAGGGGCGAATGAAATAAGCTCATTCGCCCCTGCTTCGCGTATTTTTGATTTAAGCGGCTACACAACCAGCCCCTGCAAGAACCTTGCCAGCAGCGTTGCGACCTCCGCGCGCGAGGCCGTGAGCTTCGGCGCGAACTTGTTATCCCCAACTCCGGCGATTATCCCCGCGTCAGCCATCTTTCGCACCGCGGCGCTCGCCCAAGAGCTTATCTCCCCCGCGTCCGCGAACGCGGGGCCGGAGCCGGAAGCCAGCGTTATCTTTGCGAACTCGACGTAGTTGTTCAGCATCGCCGCCATCTGCTCGCGCGTTATCTGCATATCCGGCGCGAACTTGTTGTCGCCGACGCCCGAGACTATGCCGTTCTTTGACGCCCACACGGTATATGGCGCGTAATACTCGTCCGCGCCGACGTCGTCAAACGCCGTGCCCGCGTTCGCCGCCGTATCGACGCCGGCTATCCTGCCGAGCAGCGTCACGAACATCGCGCGCGTCATCACCGTATTCGGCTCAAACGTCGTTGACGTCACGCCTACTATCAGGCCGCGCTCTATCATATACCGTATGTAGTCGTAAGCCCAGTGCCCCGAAATATCCGTGAACGCGTCCGCCGGGGACGCCACGGCTGTGAGGCCCTCCGCGAGGGCGTAAAGGCTAAGGTGGCTCAGCGTAACGATATACGTGTCGCCCGAGACGTTCCCGCGGATCAGCGTCGCGGTCTTGTCGTCGTTTATTCTGTACAGCGCCGTTTTGCTCTTGTCGAATTCCGCCGGGATCGGTATCCGCAGCGTTATGCTTCCATTGGGCTGTACCTCGGCGTTTTCAGCCGTTATCGATATATCGTACAGCACGAATTTCGCCGCGGTTTCCTCAAGCGCGGTCACGGCGCTTGCGTAGGCCGTTTGGCTTTTGGCGTCCGTCGCGGTTTCCGTTATTTCGCTGACGGCGAGCTCCGCGCCCTCGGGGATCACGCCCTCTCCCGCCGTTATCCT
>JAISAA010000180.1 GCA_031266955.1 Oscillospiraceae bacterium
ATTCGGATTTGGCTTTGCCGGCTTGTTTTACAAAGCGCGAATGATACGCACGGCGGCGCGTACAGAAATTCTCACCCGAAACGGACTGCCGCGCGGCGCTTTACGCCGCGGCGGACAAAAAATCGGCGAAGCTTTGACAAAAAAATTCAGGCAAAAAATTCGGGCAAAAATTTCTGGAAGCTGGAAGGAAGAAGACAAATGGCGGCAAGCGGAAAAATGATAAGGATAAGACTGAAGGCCTACGACCATCAGCTTATCGACCAGGCGGCGGGAAAGATAGTGGAGACCTCCACGCGCACGGGCGCGAGGGTTTCGGGACCTATTCCGTTGCCGACCCGCAAGGAGATAATAACGATCCTCCGCGCGGTACACAAATACAAGGACAGCCGTGAGCAATTCGAGCGGCTGACCCACAAACGGCTCATCGATATCAAAAACCCCACTCAGAAGACCGTAGAGGCGCTTATGTCTCTCGAGCTTCCGGCGGGCGTGGAGATAGAGATCAAGCTGTGAAAAAGCTTTCCCGTGCGGTCAAGTTGGCGGAGCGGGGCGAGGCCGGGGCGAATGTCCGCGGCGGACGCCGTCCGTCAACCAATAACCTGAAATATAGGAGGAATTCCCGATGGTAAAAGCCATCATCGGCAAAAAGGCCGGAATGACAAGGATTTTCAACGAGCTTGGACGCGCGATACCCGTCACCGTAATTGAGGCGGGCCCGTGCGTCGTAGTTCAGAAGAAAATACCGGAAAAAGACGGCTACAGCGCCGTGCAGCTCGGCTTCGGAGAGGTCGCCGAGAAGCGGCTGACAAAGCCGGAGAGCGGGCATCTGAAAAAGGCCGGCGTCGCGCCTAAAAGGCATCTCAAGGAATTTAAGCTGGACGGCGCGAACGAAATGAACGTCGGCGACGAGATTTCGGCGGACGTTTTCGCCGAGGGCGACAAGGTGGACGTCACAGGCACAAGCAAGGGCAAGGGCTTCGCGGGCGTTATCAAGCGTTTCGGCGCGCACAGGACGCCGACGAGCCACGGCGGAGGGCCCGTCCACCGCCACGCCGGGTCAATGGGCTCCGGCACCGATCCGGCGAAGATATTCAAGGGCAAGATCGGCGCGGGGCATATGGGCGCGGAGCAGGTGACGGTACAGAACCTTGAGATAGTCAAGATCGATAAAGAGCTCAACCTGATAGCCGTGCGCGGCGCTATCCCGGGCCCGCGCGGCTCCGTTGTATATCTGAAAAACACCGTTAAGAACGCGTAAGGGGAGGAGAGAGATAATGCCTACAGTCAAGTTATACAGTATGTCCGGCGACGTCACGGGCGAAGCAGCGCTCTCCGACTCCGTTTTCGGCTTAGAGCCGAACGTCCGGGCGATGCACGAGGCGGTAAAAAACCACCTTGCCAACCGCAGGCAGGGCACACAGTCCGCGCTGACGCGCGCGGAGGTGTCCGGCGGCGGTATCAAGCCGTACCGGCAAAAGGGGAGCGGCAGGGCCCGGCAGGGCTCCACGCGCTCGCCGCAGTTCACGCACGGCGGAGTGGCGTTCGCGCCGAAGCCGCGGGACTACAGCTATACTATAAATAAGAAGCTGCGCCGCCTCGCGCTTAAATCCGCGCTTTCGCAAAAAGCGCTTGAAAATCAGATTTTCGTCATAGACTCTCTGAAGCCGGGCGAGATCAAGACGCGGGATTTCAAGGCGTTTCTTTCAAAGCTCGGCGTCGGCGGCAAGGCGCTCGTCGTTACGCCGGAGGTCACGGAGACCGTCATAAAATCCGCGAGGAACATTCCGGGCGTCACGACGACGATAGCGAGCATACTGTCAACATATGAAATATTGAACGGCGGCGCGTTCATCGTGGACAAGGCGGCGGTTCAAATCATAGAGGAGGTGTACGCGTGATGAAAACGCCTTACGACATTATACTGCGCCCGCTGATAACGGAGCAGTCTATGGAGGCGCTGGATATCTCCAAGTACGCGTTTGAGGTGCTTCCGTCGGCGAACAAGATCGAGATAAAAAAGGCCGTCGAGGAAATATTCGGCGTCACGGTGCAAAAGGTCACGACGCTGAATATGAAAGGCAAGGTCAAGCGCAGCGGGCGCTATCCGGCGGGGCCGCGCAAGCACTGGAAGAAAGCCATGGTGCGCCTGACGCCCGAGTCGAAGACGATAGAGTTCTTCGAGGGAATGGTATAAGGGGGATTTAGAGGATGTCTGTAAAAAACTTTAAGCCCACCACTCCGTCGAGGAGGCATATGTCGGTTTCCGGCTTCGACGGAGTTGATAAAAGGGCAAAGCCGGAGCGCAGCCTGACGCGGACGCTGAAAAAGCATTCGGGCCGCAACAGCTACGGCAGGATCACGGTCCGCCACAAGGGCGGCGGCAACAGAAGAAAATACCGCGTCATAGATTTTAAGCGCGACAAGCTCGACGTTCAGGGCACGGTTTTGAGGTTAGAATACGACCCGAACCGCTCGGCGTTCATCGCGCTGATAGAGTATGCGGACGGGGAAAAGCGGTATATACTCGCCCCCGTGGGACTGAAAAAGGGCGACGGCGTCATATCCTCCGCGCAGGCGGATATAAAGCCGGGCAACGCGCTCCCGATATCGGCGATACCCGTGGGCTCCGTCATACACAATATAGAGCTTTACCCCGGCAACGGCGGTCAGCTCGTGCGCGGGGCGGGCGTGTCGGCGCAGCTTATGGCTAAAGAGGGCGCGCTCGCGCAGGTGAGGCTGCCGTCCGGTGAATACAGGCTCGTGCGTATGGAATGCAAGGCGACTATCGGCCAGGTCGGGAACGCCGACCACTCGAACATTTCCATCGGCAAGGCGGGCAGAAAGCGGCATATGGGCATCCGCCCGACGGTGCGCGGCTCGGTAATGAACCCGAACGACCACCCGCACGGCGGCGGCGAGGGCAAAAGCCCGATAGGGCGTCCGGGACCCGTGACGCCTTGGGGCAAGCCGACGCTCGGTTATAAGACGCGCAAGGCGAAGAATCCGACAAGCAAGTTCATCGTCAGGCGCCGCGGCGCAAAGTCTTAGGTAGTTAGGGAGGTCAGACAATATAAATGGGCAGAAGCATTAAAAAAGGGCCTTTCGCGGCTCCCGAGCTGTTGAAGCGGGTGGACGCGATGAATTCGTCGGGTGAAAAGAAAGTGCTGAAAACTTGGTCCCGGGCGTCCACGATATTCCCCGGCTTTGTCGGGCACACGATAGCCGTACACGACGGCAGACGCCACGTGCCGGTGTATATCACAGAGGATATGGTCGGACATAAGCTCGGCGAGTTCGCGCCGACGCGCACGTTCCGCGGTCACGCGGGCGGCAAGACGACGAGATAGGTGGAATGACTATGGAAGCGAAAGCGCATCTTAAATACGCGCGGATAGCGCCGCGCAAGGTAAAAATCGTCTGCGATCTGATTCGCGGCAAGGACGCGGGTATGGCGGCGGCACTGCTCGGCGCGACGCCCAAGGCGGCAAGCCCGCTCCTGCTGAAGCTCTTAAAAAGCGCCGTCGCGAACGCGGAAAACAATCACAATATGGATCCGGAAAAGCTCTACGTCTCCGAGACGTACGCGAACCCCGGCCCGATATTGAAGCGAATGATGCCGCGGGCGCAGGGGCGCGGGGCGAGAATCAACAAGAGAACGTCTCATATCACCGTCGTCGTGGCGGAAAAAGAGTAAAGGGGGGATTCCTAAATGGGTCAGAAGGTTCATCCGCACGGCTTCCGCGTCGGCGTTATTAAAGACTGGGATTCCCGCTGGTACGCGCGCGCGGACAAGGTGGGCGACCTCGTCGTCGAGGACTACAAAATCCGCGAGTATTTGAAAAAGCTCCTGTTTTCCGCGGGTATCCCGAGAATTGAGATCGAGCGGGACAGCGCGAAGGTCAGGATATTCATCCACTGTTCGCGCCCCGGCGTGATAATCGGCAAGGGCGGAACGGAGATAGAGCGTCTGCGCGCGGTTATGGAGCAGCGCATCGGCAAGCCCGTAGCGATATCCATCGTAGAGGTGAAGAATCCCGACGCGAACGCGCAGCTCGTCGCGGAAAGCATAGCGCAGAGGCTGGAAAAGCGCATCGGGCACCGCCGCGCGATGAAAAACGCGATGGGCCGGGCGATGAGGCTCGGCGTGCGCGGGATAAAGGTCATGGTATCCGGGCGTCTCGGCGGAGCCGAGATAGCGCGCAGCGAGACATATCACGAGGGGACGATACCCCTACAGACCCTGCGGGCGGACATCGAATACGGCTTCGCGGAGACCGAGGCGGCAAAAACCTACGGGCGCATTGGCGTGAAGGTGTGGATATACAACGGCGAGATACTGTCTCAGACGCTTCGCACGACGCCGCGGACAATGGATCTCAGCCGTCCGCCGCGCGACAGAAATGACCGCCGAGACCGCGACCGCCGCGATAACAACAGGGGCGGCGGGAACCGTTCCGGCGGCTATCAGGGCGGAGGCAACCGCACGGGCGGCTATCAGGGCGGCGGAAACCGCTCCGGAGGCGGATACCAGGGAGGAAACCGCTCCGGCGGCTATCAAGGCGGCGGCGGCGGAGGCTATCAGGGCGGAAACCGTTCCGGCGGTTATCAGGGCGGAAACCGCCAGGCTCCGGCGTCCGGACAGGCGCCGAGACCCGCACCGGTACAGGCGCCGGCGCCGGAAGGAGGATCTGACTGATGCTATTACCGAAGAGAGTCAAGCACCGCAAGGTGCAGCGCGGTCGTATGAAAGGCATTGCGACGCGCGGAAATAAGGTCGTTTACGGAGAATACGGGCTTGTGGCCACAGAGCCGTGCTGGATAACGTCGAACCAGATCGAGGCGGCGCGTATCGCGATGACGCGCTACACAAAGCGCGGCGGCAAGGTCTGGATCAAGATTTTCCCCGATAAGCCCGTGACGAAGAAACCGGCGGAGACGCGAATGGGCTCCGGAAAGGGCTCCCCGGAATACTGGGTGGCCGTGGTTAAGCCGGGCAGGGTGCTCTTTGAGATCGCCGGCGTGCCGGAGGAAATGGCGCGAGAGGCGATAAGGCTCGCGGGGCACAAGCTTCCGTGCAAGACGAAGTTCGTGCTGCGCGAAGACGCATTGACAGGCGGTGAATAAGATGAAGGCTGCGGAAGTAATAAAGCTGGACGAAAAGGCCCTGGAGGAAAAGCTGACGGATCTTAAAAAGGATTTGTTTTTCCTGCGGATGCAGCACGCGACGAATCAGCTCGACAACCCGGTGAAAATAGCGCAGGTAAGGCGCGACATCGCCCGGGTGAAGACGGTAATTCGTCAGCGGCAGCTCGAACTGTAAGGGAGGAAGCAAGGTAAATGAGCGAAGCGAGAACGTCGTCGCGCAAGACGAGAGTGGGTAAGGTAGTCTCCGACAAAATGGACAAGACTATAGTCGTCGCGGTGGAAGACCGCGTGCCGCACCCGCTGTACAAGAAGATAATCAAGAGAACATACAAGCTGAAGGCTCACGACGAGGAGAATTCCTGCGGCGTCGGCGACCGCGTGCGCGTTATGGAAACGCGGCCGCTGTCAAAGGATAAGCGCTGGCGTCTCGTTGAGATCGTCGAAAAGGCCAAATAGCGAAGCCAATTAACAGCGAAGCCAATTAAGAGGAGTCTTTGAAATGATACAGCAGGAATCGCATCTCAAGGTCGCCGACAACACCGGCGCGAAGGAGATAAAATGTATTCGCGTCCTCGGCGGCTCGAAACGCAAATACGGCAATATCGGGGACGTCATAGTCGCCTCCGTCAGGAAGGCAGCGCCGGGCGGAACAGTAAAAAAGGGCGAGGTCGTACGGGCGGTGATCGTCCGCTCCGCGAGAGGCGTGCACCGCGCGGACGGAACGTACGTGCGCTTTGACGAGAACGCCGCCGTCATCATCCGCGAGGATAAGAACCCGCGCGGAACGCGCATATTCGGACCCGTGGCGCGCGAGCTGCGCGATAAGGATTATATGAAGATCCTCTCGCTCGCGCCGGAAGTCATATAGGAGGCGGGAAGATGAACATCAGGTCAAACGACACCGTTATCGTGCTGTCGGGCCGCGACAAGGGCAGGCAGGGGAAAGTGATTTCCGCCGACCCGAAAGCGGGCAAGCTTTTAGTCGAGGGCGTAAACGTCGCGAAGCGGCACCAAAAGCCCCGCAAGCAGGGCGAGGAGGGCGGCATCATCAAAAAAGAGACGCCTATCTACGTCTCAAAGGTAATGCGCGTGTGCCCCAAGTGCGACAAGCCGACGCGCGCCGCCCACAAGCTTAAAGAGGACGGCTCAAAGACGCGCGTCTGCAAAAAATGCGGCGCGGAAATATGAGAGAGGGAGGACGTTATTAAGTGGCAAGGCTGAAAACAAAGTATCAAAGCGACGTCGCGCCCGCTCTTATGAAGAAATTTCAGTACAAGAGCGTTATGCAGCTTCCGAAGCTCGATAAGATAGTCGTAAACGTCGGCTGCGGCGACGCGAGGGACAACGCCAAGGCGATAGACGCCGTAGTGCGAGACATTTCACAGATCACCGGGCAAAAGGCAGTCGTCACAAAGGCGCGCAAATCCGTCGCGAACTTCAAGCTGCGCGAGGGTATGGCCGTCGGAGTGAAGGTCACGCTGCGCCGGGAAAGAATGTGGGAGTTTCTCGACAGGCTGTTCAACGTCGCGCTGCCGCGCGTGCGCGACTTCCGCGGTATCTCGGCGAACTCGTTCGACGGGCGCGGCAACTACGCGCTCGGCATAAAAGAGCAGCTCATATTCCCGGAAATCGACTACGACAAGGTCGAGAAAATTCGCGGAATGGACATAATCATCTGCACGACCGCGAGGACGGACGAGGAAGCCCGCGAGCTGCTCGGCGGTCTCGGCGCGCCGTTCATCACGGCATAAAGGGGGAGCGAAATGGCAAAGAAGTCTATGGTGTTAAAGCAGAGGCGCGAGGCCAAGTTCTCGACCCGCGCGTACAACCGCTGCAAAATCTGCGGCAGGCCGCACGCGTATCTGCGCGACTACGGCGTATGCAGGATATGCTTCAGAAATTTAGCGTATAAGGGTCAGATACCCGGAGTGCGCAAGGCGTCCTGGTGAAAAAGCCGTAAAAGCCGCAAAAGCCGATGCGAAAGGTTCGCGGCGCGGTCATAGGGCCGCGGCGAATACCACGCAGCCGAACAGACGAAAAAATGTCTGTACGATAAAAGGAGGAATCCATAATGCAGGTCACCGATCCCATAGCCGATATGCTGACGCGCATACGCAACGCGGGCACGGCGAAGCACAATACGGTCGATATACCGTCTTCAAATATGAAAAAGGCGATAGCCGAAATTCTGCTTGAAGAGGGTTATGTCAAAAACTATCAGATAATAAACGACGGCGGACAGGGCGTCATCAGGGTCACACTGAAGTACAACGGCAGCGTGCGCGCGATAGCGGGTCTGCGGCGCGTGTCCAAGCCAGGTCTGCGCGTGTACGCGGGAGCCTCGGAGCTCCCGAAGGTCCTGCGCGGGCTCGGCGTCGCGATAATTTCCACGTCCAGGGGCGTTATGACCGACAAGAAGGCGCGCGCCGCCAACGTCGGCGGCGAAGTCCTGGCGTTCGTCTGGTAAGGGAGGGCTTTGTAATGTCGAGAATAGGAAGGACTCCCGTGGCGGTGCCCTCCGGAGTTACGGTCACGGTGGGCGACGGAAACGTCGTTACCGTAAAAGGGCCGAAGGGAACGCTGTCCCGCGCCGTGCGCCCGGAGGTCACGGTGTCGGTGGAGGGCGAGGTCGTGAACGTGACGCGCGCATCCGATTTACCGCTGCACAGGGCGATGCACGGGCTCTCGCGTTCCATGATCGCGAATATGGTAATAGGCGTGACGGACGGCTTTAAGAAAGAGCTGGAGATCAACGGCATCGGCTACAGGGCGGCGAAGGACGGGAAAAAGCTCGTAATGAACCTCGGTTACTCGCATCAGGTGATAGTCGAGGAAGCCGACGGGATCACGATAGACGTTCCCGCGCCGAACAGAATAGTCGTAGGCGGCATCGACAAGCAGGCCGTCGGGCAGTTCGCCGCCGACATCAGAAGAAAAAGACCGCCCGAGCCGTATCTGGGCAAGGGCATCAAGTACGCAAACGAGGTCATTCGCCGCAAAGAAGGCAAGACCGGCACGAAATAAGGAGGTGCGCTGAAATGGTTAATAAACCCGACGCAAACGCGAGGCGTTTGAAAAGACATAAAAGAGTCAGGGCGAAGATTACGGGCGCGCCGGACAGACCGCGGCTCAACGTCTTTCGCAGTGTAAATAATATTTACGCGCAAATAATCGACGACGAGTCCGGCACGACGCTCGCTTCGGCGTCAAGCGTCGAAAAAGGCTTTGAGGGCTCCGGGGGAAACAAGGACGGGGCGAAGCGCGTAGGACTGGCGATAGCCGAAAAGGCGAAGGCCAAGGGTATAGTCTCGGTGGTGTTCGACAGAGGCGGATATATCTATCACGGACGCGTGCAGGAATTAGCCGAGGGCGCCCGCGAGGGCGGACTTGAGTTTTAACGGAGGGGAGGAAGCACAAAATGGCTTACAATGAAGGCGGCGGCCGGCGCGACAACAACAACAGGCGCGAGCGCGAACGCGAGGATGCGAACCCGGAGTTTGTGGAAAAGGTGGTTTCTCTCAACCGAGTCGCAAAGACGCACAAGGGCGGCAGGACGTTCACGTTCGCGGCGCTCTGCGTCGTCGGGGACGGCAAGGGGCGCGTCGGCTACGGGCTCGGAAAGGCGATGGAGGTCTCGGAGGCCATTCGCAAGGGCATTGACGACGCGAAGAAGCACGTCGTAACTATCACGCGCAGCGGTTCGACTATCCCGCACGAGGTGACGGGGGTGTACGGCGCCGGCAGGGTGATATTAAAGCCCGCCCCGCCGGGAACCGGCGTCATAGCGGGCGGCGCGGTGCGCGCCGTAGTAGAAGCGGCGGGTATTTCAGATATCAGAACAAAGCGGCTGCGCTCCAGCAATCCGCAGAACGTCGTCGCCGCGACGATGGTAGGGCTGCGTTCTCTGCGCGACGCGGCGCAGGTGGCGCAAATACGCGGTAAATCCGTGAAGGATATTGTTTAAGGAGGGCGCGACGCGATGGCAAACCTTAAAATAAAGTTAGTCAAAAGCCTGAACGGCAGGCTGCAAAAGCACAAGGCCACGGCGGAGTCCCTCGGACTTCGCAAGATCGGCGCGGAGACGATCCAGCCGGATAACGCTCCGACGCGCGGAAAAATAGAGCTGATAAAATACCTCATCTCCGTGACCCAAGAATAGCCAAGAATAAGCCAAAAATAGCAGTAAGGAGGGACTTTACTATGCAGATACACGAGCTTGCCCCCGCGCCCGGCTCCACGCACGCCGGCAAACGCCGCGGACGCGGTATCGGGACCGGCAACGGAAAGACTGGCGGACGCGGGCACAAGGGACAAAAAGCGAGAAGCGGAGGCGGAGTACGCGTCGGCTTCGAGGGCGGGCAGATGCCGCTCTCAAGGCGCGTCCCCAAGCGCGGCTTTAACAACATATTCGCCAAACCTCTTGAATCCGTGAACGTCCGCGAGCTTGACAAGTTTCCGGACGGTTCGGAGGTCGGGGCCGAGGAGCTTCTCGCCATCGGGCTTTTGTCGAAATGCCGCTGGGGGGTCAAAATACTCGGAAGCGGCGAGATCACCAAAAAACTCACGGTTCGGGCGTCGGCGTTTTCGGAGTCGGCAAAGGCGAAGATCGAAGCGGCCGGGGGAAAGGCTGAGGTGGTTTAAGTGATCGAGACCCTGCGTAACGCTTGGAAAATCGAGGACATCAGAAAAAAACTTGTTTTTATGATGTTCATCGTGCTGCTGTACCGTCTCGGTAACGCGGTCGTCGTGCCGTATATCGACACGGAATTGCTGAAGAGTTATTTCAGCAGCAACAGCGGGACGATACTCGGCCTGATGAACACGATGTCGGGCTCGGCGCTTGAGCGCGCGTCAATATTCGCGCTGTCGATCCAGCCGTACATCAACGCGTCCATCATAATCCAGCTTTTGCAGATCGCCATCCCCGCGCTTGAGCGCATACAAAAAGAGGGCGGCGAGGAAGGCAAGAAGACGATGGAGCGCGTCACGCGATACTCCGCCGTGGCGATAGGCGTTCTGCAGGGCTACGGCTACTATGTGCTAATTTCAAACGGGATGGGCGGCTCGAGCTTCCTTGAAGCGGGCGCTACGGGCTTTTGGCCCGCGGCCGTCATAGTCGGAAGCTTCGTCGCGGGCTCCACGCTGCTGATGTGGATGGGTGAGCAGATCACGGAATTCGGCATCGGCAACGGGATATCGATAATATTGTTTGTGAGCATAGTTTCGCGCTTCCCGTCCTCCATAGCGGGGATGGCGCAGAGCATAATGTCGGCGCCGTCGAGCTGGTGGCTGTATGTGCTTATGCTCATCGGGGCGCTGGCGATCATGGTGCTTATCGTGATAGTCACGAATTCCGAGCGCAGGATACCGATACAGTATTCAAAGCGCGTCGTCGGGCGGAAGATGTACGGCGGGCAGACGACCCATCTGCCGATGAAGGTGAATATGGCGGGCGTGCTGCCGATCATCTTCGCGCAGTCGATAGCGTCCATTCCGGCGACGATAGCGGCTTTCGTGCCGAGGTGGGCGAATTCGACGTTCATCACAAAGACCTTCGGTACGACGAGCTGGCTGTATATGGGCGTGTATTTCCTGCTGATAGTCTTCTTCTCGTACTTCTATTCGACGATACAGTTCAACCCTATCGAGATCGCGAACAATCTGAAAAAGAACGCCGGTATGATCCCCGGGATACGTCCCGGCAGGCCTACCTCCGAGTTTATACAAAAGGTGCTTACGAAGATCACGCTGTTCGGCGCCGTATACCTCGCGATAATCGCGATCGTGCCGATAATGATAAGCCACTTTTCGCCGACGGCGGCGGCCTCCGGCATTTCGCTCGGCGGCACAAGCATAATAATCGTCATATCTGTTGCGCTTGAGACGATAAAGCAGCTTGAGGCGCAAATGCTGATGCGGCACTACAAGGGGTTCCTTGAGTGAGTTACGGGAGGTATTTATGAAGCTTGTACTGCTCGGGGCGCCGGGCGCCGGAAAGGGTACGCAGGCGCAGATATTATCGGAAAAGCTCGGCGTCCCGATGATTTCGACCGGCAACATCCTGCGCGCGGCCGTCAAGAACGAGACTCCGGTCGGACTTCGCGCGAAGGCTTATATGGACTCCGGAGAGCTCGTGCCCGACGAGGTCATAATCGGGATAATGCGCGAGCGGATGGCGGAGCCCGACTGCGCCGGCGGCTATATCCTCGACGGTATGCCGAGGACGATAACACAGGCGGAGGCGCTTGATACGGGCGGCGTAGAGGTAGAAACGGCGCTGACGATAGAAATTTCCGACGAGGAGATCATC
The DNA here is from genome assembly GCA_031266955.1 of Oscillospiraceae bacterium. Taxonomy (GTDB): domain Bacteria; phylum Bacillota; class Clostridia; order Oscillospirales; family Oscillospiraceae; genus JAIRRO01. The sequence continues at coordinate 11,456 of JAISAA010000180.1, forward strand.
GCGCGTATGTCCGGGCGCAGAGTCTGCCCCGACTGCGGGGAGACGTACCACACGGTATACGAGCCGCCCGATAAGCCCGGCGTATGCGACAAGTGCGGACGCGCGCTGACTATCCGCCGCGACGACGAGCCGGAGACCGTGAAAAACCGCCTAAAGGTCTATCACGCCGAAACGGAGCCGCTGAAGGATTTTTACGCCGCGCGCGGAAAGCTGCTGACCGTCGAAAACCGGGACGGTATAGCGGAGACGACAAAGATCATTTTCGAGGCTCTGGGAATTTGAGTATGATCACACTCAAAGCTCCGCGGGAAATAGAGCTGATGCGCCGTGCGGGGAAAATTACCGCGGCGGCCCGCGCCTTGGCGGGGGCAATGGTGAGCGCCGGCGTAACGACACAGAGGATAGACAGAGAGGTCAGAGATTATATCATTTCCGAGGGCGCGAGGCCCGCGTTTCTCGGATACGGAGGGTTTCCGAACAGCGTGTGTATTTCGGTGAACAGCGAAGTGATCCACGGTATCCCGGGAAAACGCGCGCTGCGGGAAGGAGACGTCGTGAGTATCGACGTCGGAGCGGAAAAGGACGGCTTCATCGGGGACTGCGCCGCGACGTATATCGTCGGAGAGGGCACTCCGGAGGCAAGGCGGCTCGTGCAGGTGACGAGGCAAAGCTTTTTCGAGGCGCTCCGCTTCATGAGGATGGGCTGCCGCGTATCGGATATATCCCGCGCCGTGCAGAGCTGCGCTGAGGGAAACGGGTTTTCGGTGGTGCGGGACTACGTCGGGCACGGAGTGGGCAGGCGGATGCACGAATCGCCCGAGATACCGAACTTCGTCGAGGAGCCGAGACGCGGGGCCGACCCGAGACTGTTAGCGGGTATGACGATAGCGGTCGAGCCTATGGTGAACGCCGGAGCGGCGGAGGTAAAAGTTCTCGCAGACGGCTGGACGGTCGTGACGGACGATGGCAAGCTCTCGGCGCATTACGAGAACACCGTGCTGATAACGGACGGCGAGCCGGAGATTCTCACCGCGCACGAAGCCATGTAAATTGGCGATGTAAAGCGGCAATATGGAGTGACATTGTGAAGCGGAGATATGTGAACGGATGGAAACGGACAGTACTGAGCGGCCAGCGATATCTGACATTGTGAAATCGCTGAAAGGGCGTGACGCGGGCAGAGAATTCTTCGTTACGGCGGAGGACGGCGAGTATGTGTACCTCGCGGACGGACGATTGCGGAGGATAGAAAGCCCGAAGAAGAAGAAAAAGAAGCACGTACTGCGCGCGGAAGGCTCCGATTCGCGCGCGGCGGAGAAGCTGAGGAGCGGAGAAAAGGTGACGAACGCGGAGCTGCGGCGCGCGCTGTCAGAACGCGCGGGGAACGCCGAAGAGGTGAAAAAACCGGTGAAAAGACCGGTGAAAAGACCGGCGAAACCGGGAAAAGCAGCGGAGAAGGCTGAAAAGGCTAAAGGAGGTATGCACGTTGGCTAAGGAAGATATGATCGAAACCGAAGGCGTTGTGGTCGAAGCGCTGCCCAACACGATGTTCCGCGTGGACATCGGAAAAGGGCACGTGATACTTGCGCATATCTCGGGCAAGCTGCGCCAGCACTATATTCGCATCGTGCCGGGAGATAAGGTGACGGTACAAATGTCGCCGTATGACTTGACGCGCGGCAGGATAACCTGGAGGTCGAGGTGACGGGCGCGTGGGCCGCGCCCGGAGGCCGGATATTGACCCGGAGGCAAATAACGACCCGGAGGCAAATAACGAAAGGAATTGGTGACAATGAAAGTAAGAGCGTCGGTAAAGCCAATGTGTGAAAAGTGCAAAGTGATCCGGAGACGAGGCCGGGTCATGGTGATTTGCGAAAACCCTAAGCACAAGCAGCGACAAGGCTGAGAAAGGATTGATTATCAGGTATGGCACGTATTTCCGGTATTGACCTGCCAAAGGACAAACGCATTGAGGTAGGGCTCACCTATGTTTTCGGCATAGGGATCGCAAGCGCGCGCAAAATTCTCGAACGGACGGGCATTGACCCGGACACGCGCGTCAAGGACTTGACGGAGGCGCAGGAGTCGGCGCTCCGCGAGGTCATAGACAAGCAGTTCACCGTCGAGGGCGATCTGCGCCGCTCCGTCGCGCTTGATATAAAGCGCCTGACGGAGATAGGCAGCTACCGCGGGACAAGGCACCGCCGAGGGCTCCCCGTGCGCGGGCAGCGCTCTAAGACGAACGCCCGTACCCGCAAGGGGCCGAAGCGCACTATAGCGAACAAGAAGAAGTAAGGAGGAAAAGCATATATGGCAGCAGCGACCAAGGGAAAGGCGAAGGCGCGCACGCGCCGCCGCGAACGGAAGAATATCGAAAAGGGAGCCGTGCATATCCGTTCCTCCTTTAACAACACGATGATTACTATAACGGACGTGTCCGGTAACGCCATTTCGTGGGCGTCGGCGGGCGAAATGGGCTTCAAGGGAAGCCGCAAGTCCACGCCTTACGCCGCGCAGACCGCGGCGGAAACGGCGGCGAAGGCCGCGATGGAGCACGGGCTCAAAACCGTCGAGGTGTTCGTCAAGGGTCCGGGGCAGGGCAGGGAAGCGGCGATCCGCGCGTTGCAGTCCGCGGGGCTCGAGGTGACGATGATAAAGGACGTCACGCCGATACCGCACAACGGATGCCGTCCGCCCAAGCGGCGCCGCGTATAAGCGCGGGATTTTTCGCAATTGTGAATTGGAGGTAATTCTGATAAATGGCAAGATATACTGACGCGGTCTGCCGCCTTTGCCGCCGCGAGGCGCAGAAGCTCTTTCTGAAAGGAGATCGCTGTTACACGGACAAGTGCGCGGCTGAGCGCCGCGCGTACCCGCCCGGAGTACACGGGCAGGGCAGGGCGAAGGTGTCCGAATACGGTACGCAGCTCCGTGAGAAGCAAAAGGCGAAGCGCTATTACGGCGTGCTTGAATCGCAGTTTAGAAGCTATTTTGAAATGGCGAACCGCAAGCACGGCAAGACTGGCGAGAATCTGCTGTCGATACTCGAAACGCGTCTCGACAACACGGTGTACCGCCTCGGCTTCGCGATGAGCCGCGCGGAGGCGAGACAGCTCGTGCTGCACAACCATTTCACGGTCAACGGGAAAAAGGTGAACATACCCTCCTTCCTCGTGAAACCGGGAATGACCGTCGCGCTTAAAGATTCCAGCCGCAAGCTGGATAAGTTTAAGTCGTCGATAGAGGCGAACGCGTCCCGCAAAGCCCCGAAATGGCTTGATTACGACGCGGAGGGCCACGCCGCGAAGGTCGTAGCCGAGCCCGTGCGTGAGGATATCGATCTGCCGGTCGAGGAACAGCTCATCGTTGAGCTTTATTCCAAGTAACGCCCGGAGCTTATCCGACGGCGCCGGCGGGCAAACGGCCAAATATAGAATGGCAAGTATAGAATGGCAAGTTATAGAATTATTCAGAATAACAGACCGGAAACGCTTCCGGCTTGCCCTCAAATTGGATAGCTGGCTTGATTCGGCGCAATGCGCCGGGAAAATTGAAGGAGGGTATATATGGTTGAAATTGAAAGGCCGCGCATTGAGTGCATTGAGCTGCCGGGCGACGACGCGCACGGTAAGTACATCATTGAGCCGTTAGAGCGCGGATACGGCACGACGCTCGGGAACTCGATCCGCAGGATACTGCTTTCGTCGCTCCCCGGAACGGCCGTCACGTCGGTGAAATTCGCGGGGATACAGCACGAGTTTTCGACGATCCCCGGGGTGAAGGAGGATGTCACGGAGATAATCCTGAACCTCAAGCGCCTCATCGCGAGGCTTTATACGGATATGCCGAAAACCGTCTATATTGAGGTCTCCGGTGAGCGAAAGGTAACGGCGGCGGACATTATGGCCGACGCGGAGGTCGAAATACTAAATCCGAAGCTGCATATCGCGACGCTCTCGCAGGACGCTACGTTGCGGATGGAGATGACTATAGCGCACGGGCGCGGCTACGTTTCCGCGGAGCGCAACAAGCTCGCCCAGCCGATAATCGGAGTCATACCGGTGGATTCGATCTACACGCCGGTGCTGAAGGTCAACTACACGGTTGAAAACACGCGCGTCGGAAATATGACGGACTTCGACAAGCTGACGCTTGAGGTGTGGACGGACAACACCATCTCGGCGCGCGACGCGCTGTCTCTCGGTGCGAAAATACTCTGCGACCACTTCGAGCTGTTCACGGATCTGTCCGCGGAGGCGAGCGGCCGCAGCATAATCATCGAAAAGATCGAAACGCAGCCGGACAAGGTGCTCGAAATGACTATCGAGGAGCTCGATTTATCGGTGCGCAGCTTCAACTGCCTCAAACGCGCGAATATAAACACGGTTGAGGACCTGATCTCGCGGACTGAGGAGGAAATGATAAAGGTCCGGAATCTCGGCCGCAAGTCCCTCGAAGAGGTCGTGCACAAGCTGACGATGATGGGTCTTAGCCTCGCGGACGGAGAGCTCTGACTCGCCGGATACGCGGACGAAGCTTACGGCGGATTTTGAATCCGGCAAATTAAAGGAGTGATTTTTATGCCCGGAACACGCAAGCTCGGAAAGACGAGCGATATACGGCGCGCGATGCTGCGCCAGCAGGTCACGGATTTTCTCGACTACGGCAGGATGGAGACCACGGTGGAGCGCGCAAAGGAAATAGCGCCGATGGCCGAAAAAATGATCACGCTCGGAAAGAAAAACACGCTCGCCTCACGCCGCTCGGCGCTCGGCTTTATCACGAGGGAGGACGTCGTCACGAAGGTGTTTTCCGAGACGGCGCAGAGCTATTCGGAGCGCAACGGCGGCTATACGCGCATCACGCGCACGGGGCCGCG